>JBCDLV010000009.1:0-26891 GCA_038744895.1 Bacteroidota bacterium
GCCTGAGCGTTCGAGGCGGATCCAGCCGGGCGCTGTGCGGCCCCAGGCATCGCCGTGGGCGGTGCTGACGCCGCCAGCGGAGACCCGTGCCTGGGCGTGGGCACCGATGTTGGACACGAGCAGCGACGCGTGGGGAGCGTCGGCGTCCAGGGAGCTGCGGATCATCACGCCCGCCTTGAACCATTCGGTCCCCGGCGTGAGGGACACGATCTGAGCGGTGATCGATCCGTCGCCGTCGAAGGGCTGGTGGACGAAGTGAAACCCGTCGGTCTGGTTCCAGATGTCGCCGCCGCCGGTCACCGAGAACACGTCGCCGATCACGCCTGCGCTACCCGCGCCAGCGGGAGCACCCACATCGGCCGATGTCCAGGGAGCCGGCACGTCGGCGCTGCCTCCCTCACCGGACACCTCGAATACGCGGAGCTCCGCGACGGAGATGTAGCCGTTGTCGCCAGCGGGGGGCCCTGCGATGCGGATGGCGTCACCCTCGGCCGGGGCGAACCGGAGGTCGTAGGTGTCATAGCCGCGACCGTCGTCGGCGCGGTATGCCGGCGAGATCTCCAGGCCGACCACGTCTCGCCATGTACCTCCACGGCGCACCTGGACTCGGGGCGGGCGCTCGAACCACCCGCCATCAGCCTGGTGGAGGCCCTCCTGGAACGAGACGCGGGCGAGGCGCTTGCTCTCGGCGAAGGCATACCCGATCCAGTCCTCGTCTTGGTCGCGCGCTCCTGTGTACGTCGCGAACTGGCGTCCGGTGTCCGACGCTCCCGGTGACGGCTCCACGCCGTCGCGGATGACCTCGGGGTCGCGACTTCCTCGCCCGCCCGCTGGCGACAGCACCGATGCGATGATGGTCCCCTCGGCCGATACGTCCGTCTCGCCGACGTCAGACGCGAGGAACAGAGGCACCTCGTCGATCGCAGTCAGGCCGGTAGCGTCGCGCACCTCAGCGCGGATGCGATAGTAGACCTGCTCGCCGGGCAGCCCGTGCTCCGGGATCACGAACTCCGTCTCCGGATCGGCCCCGGTGAACACGTCGAGGTGGACGTGGTCGTCGTGGATCTGGGTGACGGTCCACCGCACGAAGAGGGTGCCGTTGGACTGATCGGGGTCACTCACGCTCGCCGCCAGTTGGATGGCCTGGCCGGTCGTGCCTCGGGTCGTGGCCCGCGGCGCTGTGATCTGGATGGTGGGCGCAGCGCCCGTGCGAACGGTGACCGCCACTTCCGCCCGGGTCACCAGGACGCCGTCGCTGGCGGCCAACTCGGCGGTGTACACACCGGGAGACGGGTATGCGTGAACGGGCGCACGTGCGTCAGAGGTCGCGCCGTCGCCGAACGCCCACGTGTAGGACAGCGCATCGCCGTCGGGGTCGAACGACCCCGCTGGCGAAAACTGAACCCGCAGCCCGGCACCGCCCTGGGCCGGCGTCGCGGAGGCCTGGGCCACCGGGGCCGCGTTGGCAGCTTCGTCGGTGTGGCGCAGGCGCTGAATCCGCCCGGAGAAGACGTTGACGAGGTGCAGGTACTCCGATGCCGCGTCGTAGACGTACGCCACGATCGGGCCGATGTCCGTGCTGAACGTGCGCTCCTGCGTCGGCTGTCCGGCGCCACCGAGTTGGGAAGCCGCCATCCATCCGCGTGTGTAGTCGCCGTAGAAGAGCGCACCACGGTAGTACGCGGGGTACTTCTGGCCCCGGTACACGTCGCCGCTGACGATGGCGCGCGCGGTTCGGCCGGAGGGCACGGACCGGTTCGACCGCGAATGGTGCCAGTAGTAGGACGGGGCCGCCAATGCCCCGGCGTTGTCATCGGCACACGAGTTGGTCGCAGGCGAGAGGTCCGGGTACGACCCGTGCAGAGCCGGTCCCTCCCAGCACGGCCACCCGTAGTTCTCGCCGCCCTCCGCGACGTTGATCTCCTCCCAGACGGACCACCCCACGTCGCCGATGTAGAGGCGTCCCGGCCGACCCGCCGATGGATCCGACGCCCCGCTGGCGGGATCGAGCGAGAAGCGGAACGGGTTGCGCAGGCCGAGCACCCACACCTTGGATGCGTTGTCGCGCCCGTCGCCCGTCCAGAACGGATTCGAGGGCAGCCCCTCCCCTGTTACAGGGTCGATGCGGAGCATCTTGCCCGCGAGGCTCTCGACACGCTGGCTTCGGAACGCGCCGATGTCCTCGCTCTCGTCGAGCCGTCCGGGACCGAAGCATTCGTCGTACTGGCCACCGGGGTCGGTTCGCGTGTAGTTGGCGCCATCGCCCGATCCCACGATCAGCGTTCCGTCAGCGCCGAACGCCAGCGTGCCGATGGTGTGGCTCCGGTAGCACGACGCGATCCCCGTTTCGAACGTCTCACCGATGAGGATGCGACGCGACGAAAGATCGGCCACGTTGGGGTTGTCGGCGCGTCCGGCGTAGCTCTCGATGCGGGCATAGGCATCCAACCGCTGGCGGTCGCTCGTTTCCTCGTGGTCGACGGTGTAGCTGAGGTACACCCGTCGGTTCTGCGCAAAGTCAGGGTCCACGGCGATCCCGAGGAGCCCACGGTCGTGTTGGTTGAGCACCTCGTCGCGTAGGTCGATGAACGGCTCCGACTGGAGGACGCCATTCTGGACGGTCCAGACATACCCTCGCTTCTCGACGACGAACATGCGGCCACCGGGCGCAAAGGCGACGGCGACGGGCTGGACGAACGACGCGTCGACGGCGTCTTCGAGGTAGAAGCCTGCTGGCAGCCCTGGCGTCGAGGGCGACTGCGCAGAGGCAGCCGCGAGTTGGGCATGGGCCGCTGGCGACGCCAGCAGCGCCAGGGCAACGACGAAGCGGGGGAACGTAGCAGTGGACATGTGAGCCTGAGTGTCCGTTGGCAGGGTACCGGCGCGGCCTCGATCTGCGAGCGCTCATGCCAGCGAGTCGGCGCGCGCGCAACCGGCGCTCCACGGTCTCGCCGTCGGCAAACGGCGCCAGCGGGCGTCATCGCCACGTGACGGATCTCGCACTCGAACGGCTCATCAGAGCCGGGTCGGCTGCGATCTCTGGCTCCGGCTTTCAGCCCTCTAGGCCCACGGTGAGAGCGCCCACCCCATGAGTGCCCCACCCACTACCAGCCACACCGCGCTGACCTTGAACCGGAGGACTGCGACAGCTGAGAGCAGCGCAATCCCCCAGGCGGGCCACGAGACGAGCGTATCGAGACCTAGCCCAATCGTAACGGCTGCCATCAGAGCTACTGCCGATGCGTTGACGGCATCCAAGAGCGCCGAGAGCCGTGCCGATTTCCTGAGCCTGGGGATCAGCGGATTCAGAATCCAGACGAACAGAAACGACGGCAGGAAAATGCCCAGCGTGGCGAGCAGCCCGCCGGCGATCGGGGCGTCGACCGCAGAACCCACCAGGACACCGATGAACGTGGCCGTCGAAAGCACGGGCCCCGGCGTGAACTGACCGATGGCAATGGCATCGAGCAACTGCCCTTGGGTCATCCACCCATAGTCGTCCACGAGGCCGCCTTCGAGGAACGCGACCAGGACGTACCCCGAGCCGTAGAGGACAGACCCCACCTTCAGGAAGAACCAGAACAGCTTAGGCAGCGACACGGCTACAGCGGCCCCGCTGGCGACCGCCGTCGCTGCGCCAGCGGATGCAGCCATTCCCCCACCCGGCTGGAGGAACAGGATGGGGAGCATCCGCTCGGCGGTATCGGACTTCTGACCAGAGAGCATCTGCCACAGCCCGCCGACGAGCCCGCCCGCCAGCAGGGCCCAGACCTCGCCGAGGCCTCCCAGCACGGCCGCGGCCACAGCCACGGAGAGGACCGCCAGGCGCCAGCCGGTCACGGCCTTCTTGCCGAGCTTCCACAAGGCGCCGAGGATGATGGCCAGCACCGCCGGCTTGATGCCGTACAGAAACGGCTCGACCTCGGGGAGCGTCCCGTACATCGTGTAGAGCCAGCCGAGGACGCCTGTCAGCAGGACGGCGGGTACGATGAAGCAGGCGCCGGCCACGAAGAGCCCGGCCGGGCCCGCCCGCCCGTAGCCGACGTGCATCGTCATCTCGGTCGAGTTCGGACCCGGGATCAGATTGGTCGCCCCTACGAGGTCCAGGAAATGCTGACGGGTCAGCCACTTTCGGCGCTCCACCACCTCGTCCTCGAGCATCGCGATGTGGGCTGCCGGCCCCCCGAACGCGATGCATCCGAGCTTGAGGAACAGCAGCGCCAACTCGCCGAGAGGACCTCGCGGAGTGGAAGAGTCGGCCGGTGCGGGGTCGGACACGAGAAGCTGGTGGTCGATCGGAGCCCTCTGGAGGTTCGCACCTGACGGAGGGCGTGCCGTAAACAAACGATGGCCTCCCTCAGATGCGAGGGAGGCCACCGGGGCAAGCACGGAGAGGGTCTACCGCTGTCGAGCGCGGCGCCCCTGCTGGCGAGGTCCAGAGAGCGCACGGTGAAGCGCGATGATCTCCCGCTGCTCCGCGCTCAGCACGTTCGCGACCGCCTCGCGGTGCGCCTGCGCGCGCTCCCGGCGCATCTCTCGTTGTCCGCGTTGTGCCTCCCGGAGGGCTTGCCGGTCCAGCTGACCGTCGTCGTCGAGGTACGGCCGTAGATCGAGACGCTCGGGCGCCTGGCGCACGCGGTCGACACGCAACCCCGCGATCTGCGCCTTCTGAGACGCTGTGAGACCGAGCGCCTGCTCCCGGGCCGACTTCGCGGCGTCGCGGCGGGCACGGGCCTCTCGCATTCGCGTCGCAGCGCCAGCGGGCACGACATCGAGCATTCGCGTCTCAGCCGCGTCTCGGAGTTGGCGCATCCGGCTCTGGAAGACCTCGTCGGAGACATTGCCCTCGCGGAGGTCCGCGATCAGGGTCTCTCGCTGCTGGCGCAGATCGCGGCGGATCTCGCGAACGGAGGCACGCTGCTCGTCGGAGAGGGCCCGGCTCATCCGGCCCACGCGTTGTGTCTGTCCGCGACGCGGTCCTGCACGGCGGGCACCGCGGCGCATCTGGCGGCCTTCACCCGCTCGGGCTCGTCGCTGCGAGCGGCGCTGCTCGGCCGTCTGGCGTAACTGGCTGATCTGATCTGCGGTCAGGATGTCGTGGACGGCAGCGGCAGCAGCCCACGAGTCCTCGCGACCGTACTGCTGCGCGACGGCATCGAGCGCTGTCTCCTGGTCGCTCGACAAGTCGAGTGGTTGCGTGATCTGGTCCAGGCGCGCATCGAGTGAGCGTTGAGGCTGGGCCTCTGCGATGGCAGCCAGGCCGAGGCCGATGAGGATGGCCGCCCCGAGGCGGCGAGAGGAGAATCGAGTCATGGCGGTTGTGTCCGATGGGACCGACGGTACGGACCATCTGAGGCGGTTCGTCCGCTGTCCAGTCCAAAGCCATAGAGCGAGCGTCGGGTTGACACCACTCCGCCACAATTGCTACGGGTTCGCCGCTGGCACGTAGGCCGCGGCAGCTGCGGGCCCAGCCACGAGCATGCAGAAGCCCCACTGGCCGAGAACCATGAAGCGCCGATCGACTCCTCGGCCGGAGATCATCAGCGTTCCCAACCACGCCACCCCGCAAGCGAGGAAGTAGACGGCCAGGCCGATCAACACGGACCTTTCGTCCCGGACCCAATCCGTAGACGCCACGATCAGAAAGAGCGAACCCGCGCCGAGAAGGCTTGCCGACACCCAGTGCCAGCCACAGAGTGCCTGCAACCACGCCGTCCGCGCGGCCCCATCGTCGGTGTCCGGTGCGAATGACCGAAACTCACGAGCGCCGACGCCGGCGTGAATCCCGAACGCCGCCAAGGTCAGCACGCCAGCGGTGAGCGCGAGCCAGTTCATCAGGGTCGTGGCTGTCTAGGCTGTCCGCAGCCAGCGCCAGAGGTCTGCCAACGTCGGCTTTTTGCCGTAGCTCAGGATGCCGACGCGGTAGATGCGGGCTGCGACCCAGATCGCGCCGACGAACGCCGCCGCCAGCAGGCCGAGCGCCAGCAGGGTCTGCCAGAGCGGGACGTCCACGACGGCAATCCGCACGGGCAAGATGACCGTCGAGAACGGGGGCAGGATCGAAAGCACCGTGCTCAGCACCGAGTCCGGCTGGTCCAGGATGGGGAACAGGAACAGCATGGGGATCACCGCCGGGAGCGTCACCGGCAGGGACAGCGTCTGGGCGTCCGACTCCTGCTCGACGGCGCTTCCAACGGCCGCAAACAAAGCTGCGTAGAACAAGTAGCCGCCCAGAAAGCAGAGCACCAGGACGATGAGAAATCCTGGGGTCATGAGCGCCGCAACCGCGCTAATGTCGAAGGGCAGATCGGGCGGTGGTGCCCCCTGCGGGACAGGCACGTCCGGCGGCCCGCTGGCGGCCCCCAGCAGGGGTCCCATGACGGTCAGCGCGCCCGCGCCCAGGGCTACCCAGGCGATGATTTGCGTCAGTCCCACGGCCCCAATGCCCAGCACCTTGCCCATCAGAAGCTCGAACGGACGCACGCTGGATGCGATCACCTCGACGATCCGGTTCTGCTTCTCCTCGATCACGCCGCGCATCACGAGCGAGCCGTAGATGAACACCAGCATGTAGATGATGAGCCCGGACATGTAGCCGATCCCGGTGGCCAGGAAGGCACCGTCGGCGGCGTCTCCCGATTCGGTGACCGTCACCGACCGAACGCTGGGGCGCTCCGCGAATACGGCCGTCACCTCATCCGTGGCGCCTACGTCCGCCAGCCGGACGTTCCGGACCGCCTCGCGGACGGCACCGCGCACGTCGTCGTACTGGCTCAAGCCGCCGCCGGAGCGCGAAAGGGCCGTCGCCTCACCCTCCCCTTCGAGCAGGCTCGCCGGCAGCACGACTGCTAAATCCAGGCGCTCGTCGAGCACGCGGGCGCGGAGCGAGTCCAACGGTGCGTCTGCGGGCTCGGTGACGAATCGCTCCGGCATCGCCTCGGCGACGGCCTCGTACAGCCGACCCGATTCGTCCAGAACGGCTACACGCCGCTCCGCCTCGTCGGACGGCGAAAGTGTCGTGACGAGGATGGGAAGCGCGAAGACCAGCACGAGGCCGAGCGGCGCCAGCAGGAGCGCGATCAGAAACCCCTTGGTCAGAATTCGGCGGAGGTACTCGCTCCGGGCGATGAGCAGAATCTTTGAACGCATCAGAGCGAGGACAGAGCGAAAGGGACGATCATCGCGGAGAGGGCCGTTGCGGAGAGGGCGTCACTCATGCCTGGACGCCCTCTTCGACGGCGGTGCGGAAGATCTCGGTGAGTGGCGGCGCGTGAAGTCCGAACTGGAGCACTTCGGCACCATCGGCGATCGCGCGCTCCAACACGTCGTTGGGACCTGCGCTGACGAGCCTCAACTCTGCCCGTCCGTCGGTCTGGCTGAGAACACGCACGCCACCTGCGTCCGCCAGCCGACCGACCCAGTCGGCGGGACCGTCCCACTCGACGGTAGCCGTATCCCGGCCGTAGCGAGCCTTGACCTCCCGGAGGGTACCACGAAGCACGACGCGCCCCTGGGAGATCAGGCACAGGTCGTCGCAGAGCCGCTCGACCTGCTCCATGCGGTGCGACGCGAACAGCACGGTCTTGCCCCGGTCGCGAAGGTCGAGCACGGTCTCTTGCAGCACATCAGCGTTGATGGGGTCGAGCCCAGAAAACGGCTCGTCGAAGATGTACAGGTCCGGGTCGTGGGCGACCGTCGAGACGAACTGGACCTTCTGCTGCATTCCCTTCGACAACTCGTCCACCCGCTTGCCGAACCAGTCTGAGGCGCCGAACCGGTCGAGCCACTTGCGGACCGACGCTTCCGCGCCAGCGGTGTCCATGCCTTTGAGTTGGGCCAGGTAGACCAGTTGCTCGCCGACTTTCATCTTCTTGTATAGCCCGCGCTCCTCGGGGAGGTAGCCCATCCGCTGCTGCGTGGACGGCCCGACGGGCTCTCCGCCAAGCGTGACCGTCCCAGAGTCCGGCGTCGTGATGTACGTGATCATCCGGATCGTCGACGACTTCCCGGCGCCGTTGGGACCGAGGAGGCCAAACAGACGTCCAGGCTCGGCACGGAACGAGACCCCGTCGACCGCGACCGTCTGGCCGTACTTCTTGGTGACGTTGTCGAGGACGAGAACCGGTGTCATGAACGAGCCAGGGTGTGTGCCGAGACACACCGCTACGCCAGCGGAGCGTCCAGGTTACCGAGCCCTCGACCTTCTGGCGGTCTCACTCCGGCACATGCGGCCGTGGTCCCCATTCCGAAAGCCGAACGGCCGCCTCGTCTAGGCAGTCGCTCGGCGTGGGGTGCTAGATGAGGCCGGCTCGGTCGTCCGGGATCGGGAGGACGTACTGCGGCTCCAGGGCCTCTTTGTGAACGCCGAGCTGCCCGGTGCCCCGGAAATCGACCAAGATGTGATCCTCTGTTTTCGAGACCACCTCCCCGACGCCGTAGAACGCGGGTGCCGGGCCGTAATACACTAATTCCCCGAGCCCGACGGCGGATTGGCGAGCCCTCCTGTAAAACGGTGGGACGACGGGCAGCAGCTCCAGCCGGTACGGCGGTCGCGGATTGGGGAAGACGGAGGATCCAGCTCTGGACATGGGGACGCGGCTACGCCAGCAGGCTCTCTTGAACTCTGGCGCTGCGACCGAAGTATAGGCGCCTCTTCTACCGCCGCCCCTCGCATGGAGTTCGACCGTCGCATCCTGGACCGCCAAGTCGGCCGCAACGCGCAGCTGCTGGCCGAGGCCACCGGAGCGCTGGAGACACCCGCGGAGCGCTTTCCGTACGTCCGCATCCTGGTGTCGCTCATCGAACACGCCCACCCGGAGTGGAACCAGGCGCCCCAGAAGGCCGATCAGGTAGCGGAGTTGGCCGTCGCGATGTCCAACCGGACGCTCGCGCGCGATGAGATTGTCGATGTGGTGCGGGTTCGGGACGAGGAACGAGGACTGGGGTCGGCATAGGCCCAGCCTCTCGGCCGGTGGCATCGCCCACGGGTCCCGCTGGCGGCCTACAGAGTCGGCGGCTGGGCCCGCTGGCGGCCGTGTGCGCCGCGTCTCGCGAATCGCCAGCGGGACGTCGATGGGAAGGGCATTCGCAGTCGCACGGCCGTCTGCTTCACGCCACCCCTACACGGAGCCCGGTACCTTGCGGGGCACTCGCTGAGACGGCATGGACTTGCAGATGGTTGACCTTCGCGGGCAGACGGCCGCGATCCGTTCTGAGCTAGACGTTGCAATAGCGGCTGTCATCGACCGTGGAGCGTTTGTCCGCGGCCCCTTCGTGGCAGACTTCGAGGCCGCGCTCTCGGCGTACGTCGCATCGCTGGGCGCCCCTGGCGATGTGTTTGCCCTCGGCGTCGGCAACGGGACCGATGCGCTACAGATCGCCCTGATGGCTCTCGGCGTGGGACCGGGCGACGAGGTCGTGTGTCCGTCCTTTACGTTCGTAGCAACGGCGGAGGCCGCGGCGCTGATCGGCGCGACGCCCGTCTTCGTGGACATCGAGCCAGACACGTTCAACCTAGACCCGGAGAAGCTGCACGCTGCGCTCAGCACGCGCACCAAGGCGGTGGTCCCGGTCCACCTGTTCGGCCAATGCGCTGACACCACCGCCATCCGGGCTGTCTGCGACCCTCTGGGCATCCCCGTTGTCGAGGACATGGCGCAGGCGATCGGCGGGACCTGGGAGGGAACGCCAGCGGGCGCGCTCGGAGCCTTCGCGTGCCTCTCGTTCTATCCGTCCAAGAACCTCGGCGCCTTCGGTGACGGGGGCGCCATTCTCACCACAGATCCAGGTCTGGCCGAACGCGCTCGCCAGATCGCCAACCACGGGGCTGCGAAGAAGTACCACCACACGGCCGTGGGCGTGAACAGCCGGCTCGACGCCATCCAGGCATCCATCCTCTCGGTTCACCTGCGTCACCTGCCGACCTGGACGCTCGCGAGGCGGGCGGCCGCTGCCGCCTACGACAGCCACTTCGCAGACCTGGAGGATGTCCTGCGCCCCGTCCGCCGTCTGGAGGCCCACCACGTGTTCCACCAGTACACCATCCGGGTCGATGCCGAGATCAGGGATCCACTCCGCGATGCCTTGAAGGCCCAGGGTGTCCCGACGATGGTGTACTACCCGGAGCCGATCCACCGGATGCCGCCCTACCGCAGTGGCCCGCTGGCGGTGACCGAGCAGGCCTGTCGCGAGGTGCTCTCGCTCCCCATGCACCCCTTCCTGACACTCGACCAGATCGCCTTCGTCGCGGAGCAGGTGCGCGCCGGTCTCGGCGTGCGCCCATTGGTCGCGGCCTAGCATGTCGTCGTTCTCCTTCACCGAGACGCTTCGCGTGGGCCAGATCGGCGTCGGCCGGTGGGGTCGGAATGTGCTTCGGAACCTGGCGGCGCTGCCGGCGGCAGAGGTCGTCGCGGTCGCAGATCCCGTGGACCCCGCGCTCGCAGAGGCTGCTCGCCTCGTTCCCGCCGCCCGCGCCAGCCGCGACGCCGACGACGTGCTCCGCGACGCCTCCATCGACGCGGTTGCCATCGCGACCGAAACGCCGCTGCATGCCCAGCTGGCGGAGGCCGCCCTGGACGCGGGCAAGCACGTGTTTGTGGAGAAGCCCCTCGCTCAGACCACAGAGCAAGCTGCACGGCTCGTGGTACTCGCGGAGGAGCGCCAGCGGGTGCTGATGGTAGGCCACCTGTTGCGCTACCATCCCGCCTTCGCCTACGTCGAGCGCCTGGTCGCCGAGGGGACACTCGGCGAGATCCAGTACCTGTACAGCGTACGCGTCAACCTCGGAGTGGTGCGCTCCCAGGAGAACGCGTTCGACAGCCTCGCCCCCCATGACCTGGCTGTAGCGCGTGCGCTTCTCGGAAGCGATGCCGTCGCGGTCACGGCCACCGGACGCGCCATCCTCCAGGAGGGCGTCGAGGACGTCGTATTCGCGTCGGTCGAGTACGCCAGCGGGGCCCTGGCGCATCTCCACTGCTCGTGGCTGGACCCGCACAAGGTGCGGCGGACCACGGTCGTCGGCAGTCGCCAGATGGCGGTGATCGACGACCAAGAGCCTGCCGAGAAGGTGCGTGTGTACGATCGGGGCGTGGATCCGGTCGAGCCTCGGTTCGGGGATGTCACAGGTGCGCTTGCGGTCCGCTCCGGCGACATCGCGGTTCCCCAGATTCCAGCGGCAGAGCCGCTTCGGCGGGAGATGGAGGAGTTCCTAGCGGCAATCCGAGAAGGGCGGCCGGCGCGGACCGACGGGACGGACGGCCTCGAAGTGGTTCGCATCCTGGATGCGGCCCGGCAGTCGATCCGCGAGGGTCGCCGCGTCGAGCTGGCGCGCTAGGCCAGTTCCTCGGCGTCGGCGGGGTGACCGCTGGCGTCTACACGCGAGCTGGCCGGGCATGGGCTCAGGCCCGCTGGCGGCCGATGGCGACGCGGTCTCGCCCGGCGAGGTCCGGAAGGATCGCAGTCTGCGTCAGACCTGCGTCGTCCCAGACGTCGCGCACAGCGACGCCGAAATCCATGTGCGTCTCGGCGACGAGCCAACCGCCCGGCGCCAGCAGGCGCTCGGCGTGGCCGGCGAGGACGCGGTAGAAGACGAGCGGGTCGGCATCGGACACGAACAACGCGCCGCCAGGCTCGTGGTCGCGAACCTCGCGCTGAAGCCCGGCTTTTTCCGACTCTGGGATGTACGGCGGGTTGGAGACGATCAGGTCAAAGGTGGGCGGGACCTCATCCGCGAACCCGGGCCGCAGGGCATCCGCCTCGACAAACGTCACCGTCCGTCCCAGGCGATCCGCATTGGCGGACGCGACGGCCAGGGCATCCGGCGACACGTCCACGGCGAACACCACCGCGTCTGGGCGCTCATGCGCGATGGCCAGGGCCACGGCTCCACTCCCCGTCCCCACGTCGAGGACGACCGGAGGGCGCCCGCCAGCGGGGGGCACGCGTCGAAGTGCTTCCTCGACCACGACTTCCGTCTCCGGTCGCGGGATAAGCACATCCGGCGTCACCGCCAACTCCAGCCCGTAAAACGCCGCGTGTCCCAGGACGTACTGGACAGGCTCTCCAGCCGCACGACGCGCGACGTACCGAAGCACGAGCGCCGCCTCAGCCGGGCCCACGGGCGCCTCAGGACGAGCATACAGCTCGGCTCGCGTCGCGCCTGTCACGTCCTCGACGATCCACTCCGCGTTGCGCCGCGCGTCTTCGACGCCAGCCGCCTCCAGCTGGCGCACGGCATCGTCCAGGAGCGTGCGGAGGATCATGCGCAGGGGTGTGCGGTCGTAGGATAGCGTGCCTCTCCCCTGCTGCCATGTCTCGACCTTTCTTCTCCGATCGGACCGCGCTGGTCACTGGTGCGTCCTCTGGGATCGGGGCCGCCTTCGCACGCCAGCTGGGCTCCGCTGGCGCCCGCGTCGTCCTCGTGGCACGCCGTGCAGAGGCCCTGGCGTCCGTCGCCGACGATGTTCGCCAGCGGGGAGGCGAGGCCGTCGTCCTGACGGCGGACCTGGAGCCCGCTGGCGCCGCGGCTGACCTAGCCAGCCGGCTCGATGCGGACGGTGAGACGATCGACGTGCTCATCAACAACGCTGGCTTCGGGATCCGGGGGCCGATGCTCGATTCGGAGCCTAGCCAGTCGGAGGCGATGATCGGCCTCAACGTGACCTCGCTGACCTCGCTGACGCATCGGCTCGTCCCCGGCATGGCCGCGCGCCAGCGGGGCGGCGTGCTCAACGTGGCCAGCATCGCGTCGTTCGTGCCGGCGCCCTCGTTTGCCGTCTATGCTGCGACCAAGGCGTACGTCCGCTCGTTCACCGAAGCGCTTTGGAGCGAGATGCGAGAGACGGGTGTCCACGTCTCGTGCCTCTGCCCCGGCCCAGTCGATACGTCCTTCGGCGACCGCGCGGGAGTCCGGGCGGAGTTCTTTCGCGGCCACCCGAGCGCCGAGGCCGTGGCGCAAGCGGGGCTCGACGGGCTCGCGTCCAACCGTCGCCTGGTCGTCCCCGGCTGGAAGAACCGCCTCGACGTGGCCACGGCGTCCCTAGCGCCGACGGGCGTGGCGCTCCGCATCGCCAAGTCACGCATGGAGGCGGCGGGCTACTGACGCCCGCTGGCGCTGACTCTGCAGGCGGTGCGCCGTCGTCGGCTACTGGCCTTCGAGTCTCGCGCGCCAGCGGTGGGAGGCTTCGAGACGCTGGACGGCACGACTACCGTCGAACCTCGAACGTATCGAACGTGCCTGTCGCCCGCTGGCGGCCGCCATCTACAGCGGTCACGTCCGCAGGCGGTGGTCCTCCCCACAGCAGCCTCGCCAGCCGGTCCAGCGAAGTCGAGGAGCCTTCCGCGACGACGCGGACCGTGCCGTCGGCCTCGTTTCGGACCCACCCGGTGAGCGCCAGCTTGCGCGCCCAGCCACGCACATAGCGCCGGAACCCGACGCCCTGCACGCGCCCGGACACGACGGCCACCAGACGCTCCCGGTGGCCGCCGTCGGGATCCAACACGGGGTTACGCCTCTGCGGTGAGGAGGTCGCGGCCGACAGCCCAGGCGCGGAACTCGGTCACGAGCTGGTCGAAGGACTCGGCCACGAACAGGATCGGCTGAAGGTGCCACACCTCATAGTCCTGATCGATCACAGCCTGGACTGAAAACGGCCGCTGTTCGGCCTGCTCCAGCGCGTGGACCACCTCGTTCTTGGAGGAATTGACGCCCGCACCGAAGATCCGGATCTCCTCGGGGTCGCGGATCAAACCGAACTCGACGATGAACCAGTGGAGGCGCTCCAGCGACTGGCGGTCGATTCCTTCCGCTTCCAGAGCTGCCTTGCCGAAGAGCTGGTAGAAGTCGGCGAAGTCCGGCTCCGTCAGCATCGGCATGTGGCCGAAGATGTCGTGGAAGAGATCCGGCGCCGGCGTGTAGTCGAGCTCGTCCTCGCCACGGATGTAATCCGTCGAGGGGAAGACTCGGTTGGCGAGGAGCGTGAAGAAGTCGCGCTCGTGGAGTAGGCCGGGAATGCGGGCCACTGTCCAGCCGGTCGTCTCCTCCAGCGTCCGTGACAGGTTGGAGAGCGCAGGGATGCGATCCGCCGTCATGCCGAGCGTGTCGACGCCGCGCAGATAGGCAGCCCCGGCGCGGCCCGGCAGCATCTTCATCTGGCGCTCGAACAGGAACGTCCAGTTGGCGTGGTCCTGATCGGAGTAGTCGGGGTAGACGATCTCGTCACCGATAGGCGGATCGCCGTCGAGGGCCTGGGGAATGCAGCGCGGATCGACCTCACTGCCATCTGAAGGGGCTTTTTCGTACGCGGAGACGGGAGCGTCGGTCGTCGGATCGGTCATGGTGGGATGGTATGGAAGTGCTTCCGGAAAATACGGTTGGGGCTGTAGGCTCGGAGTGAGGCGAGAGCAGATCCTCGAACTCGGCACGAACCTCTGGCGGCGCAGCACATGGAGAGCGTCAAGGATCGGGCGGGCGGTTCACACGGGTCGCGACGCGGAGCACCAGGGCGAGCAGCAGAACGGCCGTGAGCACCACGCCGGCCCGAAGTGAGGCTGTGGCTGTGACACCAAGCCCCAAGCGCAACGAGTGGAGCGTCCAATACCCGTATGCAGCGACCGCGATGCCGACGCCGAATGTGAGGACGAGGCGCTCCGTGGGGAGGTTCATGATCGACGCGGGGTTGCTCGGGGAGCGCATTGCTTCAACAGACTGCCCTTCGCATGGCGTGCACTACCTCCACTTGATGTTGCAGCCGATGGATGGGATCTGCTCGGTCGTCACCTCGCCGCCATCGACCAACTGGCGGACGGCCTCGTCTAGATCGCGCGTCGACACGTGATCGTTTCCGGGACGGCCGTCGTCGAGACGCCCGCGGTAGACGAGCCGGTCGTCTCCGTCGAAGAGGTAAAAGTCCGGCGTGCAGGCGGCGTCGAATGCCCGCGCGACCTCTTGCGTCTCGTCGTAGAGGTACGGGAACGGATAGGCCTTGGCAGCAGCTCGCTCCGACATCTTGTCGAAGGAGTCATCGGGGTAGGCCTCCGCGTCGTTCGACGAGATCGCCACCACGTCGACGCCAGCGGAGATCCACGTGCGGGCCTGCTCGATCAGGCGCGGCTCCACGTGGATGGCATACGGGCAGTGGTTGCAGGTAAACACGACGACGGTCGGCGACCCGGATACGTCGGCTCGTAACACGCGGCCACCGGAGACATCCGGGTTGGAGGCGGGCAGGTCAAAGTCCGGGAGGGTCGTCCCGAGGGAGAGCATGGTAGACGGTGTTCGGGCCATGGGTGTCGCTGGAGAGAGATGGGAGGGGAACGCGCCCGTAGGCGCCGTCGGGTCGGGCGGTCGCAGATCTCGCGGTCCGCCGGGGCCCGCTGGCGATGGCAAGCGCCAGCGGGAAGTGTCTATCGTCCCGCGAGCCGCTCGACGGCAGCGATCTGGGACGCGGCGACGTCGGAGTACGTCACCAGGGCCGAGTCGCACGCGTCGTAGCCGCGGAGACCGCGGGCATCGCCGAGGACGACGAGGGTCGTCGGGTGGGCCTCCATCAGACGCGTGGCAAAGCGCCGCTCGCGTGCGGCCAGCCCGAAAGTGCTCCATGCGGCCGGGCGCGCGACGGTCGCGATCACCAGCCGGTCGGCATCGCCGGCACGGATGCGGATCTCGTCGAACACGTCGTCCTGGTCCTCGTGCGTCGGCTCCAGCTCTCGGTAGACGGCGCCCGGAAGCATCTGAGCGACGGCCTCCCCCATCGGCATGGTGACGGGCTCGTTGGGTCGGGGCGCGGGCTTCATCAGCACCACGAGCGTCCCCGTGCCGTCGCCGAGGTTCGGGAGCGGACCGCGAGCCACTTCGACCGCGTCGCGGGCGACCCGTTCAGACAGCGCCACGTGCTCTGGCGCACGGACCGTGTCGGCAGGGTACGGGGGCGAGTGGAACACGTCGTTTCCGAAGCGGTCTCGCAACCGCTGGCGCAGTCCCTCAGCACGTGCCAGCGCCGCATCGATCAAGGCCTCGTCGAGCGTGCCGTTCCGGACGGCCGATGCCAGCCCAGTGATGACACCCTCCGGGTCCACGGCGTCGACGAAGAGATCCACGCCGGACTGGAGCAACTCGGCGGCCACCTGGCCTTCGGTCCGCCCGTCGACTTTCGCGCCCGCCATCTGGAGGCTGTCGGTGACGACGATCCCCCCGAATCCCATCTCGCCGCGAAGCAGGTCGCGCAGGATGACCGGCGAGCGGGTGCCGGGCCGCTCTGGGTCGAGGGCCGTGTAGATCACGTGGGCGGTCATCACGAGGTCCACGCCCGCGTCGATCGTGGCGCGGAATGGGACGAAGTCGGTCGCCTTCAGCGTCGCCAGGTCGTCGTCGAGGACCGGAATTTCGGCGTGCGAGTCGCCGATCGTTCCTCCGTGCCCCGGGAAGTGCTTCGCCGTCGCGAACTGCCCTGCCTCGTGAACGCCCTCGACAAACGCCGCCGCCAGCTGGCCCACTCGCTCTGGGTCGGCACCGAACGCCCGCGCGCCGATGATCGGGTTGTCCGGGTTTCGATCCACGTCGGCGACCGGCGAGTAGGTCACGTGGATGCCACAAGCCAACGCCTCGGTGCTCGCTTGGCGCGCGAACTGGCGCACCGTGTCTGCGTCTGCAGCTTCGGCGAAGGCCTCTGAATGCGGATAGACGGTACCGCCGACGACCTGCTGGCCAAACCCTCGCTCCATGTCGGTGGTGACGATCAGGCCCCGGTCCGACATGCCCTGAAGACGAAGGAGAGCGTCCCGCGTCTCGGGCCAGCGTCCGTTGAACAGGATGAGGCCGCCGATCGGGTACCGGTCCAAGAGCCTCGCGACATCGTCAGCCGCTTCACTCGCGGTCACCGCTGGCGGCAGATTGTTTCCGAGGCGGACGACGAGCAGTCCGGCGGCTTTTTCTTCGAGGGTCAAGGGCACGGGGCCTGGAGCGTGGGGCGTGGGGCGTGGGGCGTGGGGCTCGGTCCTACGGGTCGTCTCCCGCGCCGATCCCTCGGTACAAGTCCTCCGACTCGATGATCTGGCGGACCGCATCCGGGATCAGGTACCGGACGGATGTCCCCTTCGCAATCCGGTCCCGGATAACTGTGCTGGATACGTCAAGCGCAGGCGCCTCCACGAGGGTCGTGGCGTTCTGGACAAAGGCAGGAAGCTCAGAGAGCGACACCAACCCATCTCCTGGGCGGCGGTACACGATGAGCCGCGCCATCCGGGCGATCGCCTCCGGTTCGCGCCATGTCGGAAATCCCGCGAGGCTGTCCCCGCCCATGAGCAACGCCAGCGGGCCGCGAGGCGCCAGCTCGCGCAGCGTGTCGACGGTGTAGCTCACCTCACCGCGGGCGATCTCGATGTCCGACACGTCGAACCGGGCGTTTCCTTCGATGGCAGCTTGGACCATTCTCAGACGCACCGAGGCGGGGGCGAGCGTCGGGTCGTTCCGCTTGTGCGGAGGCGTGTCGGCGGGGATCCACAGGACGCGATCCAGCCCGATGGCGTCCGCGCAGGCCTCGGCCACGACCAGGTGGCCGAGGTGGGGAGGATTGAATGAGCCGCCGAAGATGCCGAGCACGGAGAGCGGAGAGCGGAGAGCGGAGAGCGGAGAGCGGAGAGCGGAGAGCGGAGAGCGGAGAGCGGAGAGCGGAGAGCGGAGAGCGGAGAGCGGAGAGCGGAGAGCAAAGATGCTCCGCTGGCGGCGCCCGGCGCCAGCAGAGACTGACCGGACGCCAGGGAATCGCCAGCGGGCGCCCGCCAGGACCGCGCTGGACGCCCTCGAAGGCGCCGCGAAGCGGCCAATCTTCGCCAAAACCCCCGATCCGACGACCGACGAGTTCCTACTTTTACAGGCTCTATCCGCGCTCCTTCGCTGGCCAGCCTACACCCAGGACCGCCACGCGGAGGGTTCACCAAGCCCGCACTCCCATGTACGCAATCGTCGAGATCGGCGGCAAGCAGTTCAAGGCCGCCGAAGGCGACCGCCTCTACGTTCCCCGCCTCAAGGCCGACGTCGGCGACGAGATCACCTTCGACCGCGTCCTCTTGGTCTCCGGCGACGACGGCGTGACCGTTGGCACCCCGACCGTCGGCGGCGCCTCAGTCTCGGCCGAGGTTCTGGACCACGTCAAGGGAGACAAGATCATCGTGTTCAAGAAGAAGCGTCGCAAGGGGTACCGTGTCAAGAACGGTCACCGCCAGCCGTACACGCAGATCAAGATCGGCTCGCTCTCGCTCAACTAGGACGAGTCGCCTCCCCGAGAATCCCGCATAGCTCCTCAACGACATGGCACACAAAAAAGGCGTCGGCTCGTCCAAGAACGGCCGTGACTCGAATCCCAACATGCTCGGCGTGAAGGCTCCCGGCGGAGCCGTGATCCACGCAGGCACCATCATCGTCCGCCAGCGGGGGACCAAGTTCCACCCCGGCCTCAACGTCGGCCGCGGCGGCGACGACACCCTCTTCGCCACGGCCAACGGCCGCGTGCGCTTCGCCGCCTCCAAGGGGGGTCGCAAGTTCGTCCACGTGGACCCTGTGGAAGC
Source organism: Bacteroidota bacterium (assembly GCA_038744895.1). Classification (GTDB taxonomy): domain Bacteria; phylum Bacteroidota; class Rhodothermia; order Rhodothermales; family Rubricoccaceae; genus Rubrivirga. Next base: position 18,562 of record JBCDLV010000009.1, read on the forward strand.
CTAGCGGCCCGTAGGCGGCACCCGCTAGCGCCCTCGCTGCTCGTGCGGCGGGGGCGCTTTCGTTTGCTACCGCCCGAGGGCGTCGAGCACGAGGTCGGGGTGGTCGCTGAACACCCCATCCACGCCAGCGGACACGAAGGCATGGACTTCGGCAGCCAGGTCTCCATGCTCAGCGGCGAGTCCGCTGGCGGAGCGCAGGGGCGTCGGGAGGAAGTCGTTCTCAGCCCGAAGCGTCCAGACGTGCACGTCCAGGCCGGCAGCGTGGGCATCGGCCACCAGGGCCGACGGGGCGAGTGTCTCCGCGTCCAGCACAAACGCCTTCGCGACGCCGAGTGCGTCGGCGTAGGTCGCCACGGTGGCGAGCCCGTCCGGGGACATCATCGTGTCGTAGCCGACTTCGGGGCGGTCGGCGGGCACGCCTCCCGGGTGTGCCAACTGGACCAGCCGCAGGCGCGTCATGCCTCGCAAGAGTTCCAGGTTGCCCACCTCGAAGGACTGGATCCACACGGGAGCGTCTCGGTCGTCGTGGCCGACGGCGTGCAACGCGTCGACCAGCGGTGCCTCCAACGGAAGGCCGATCCGCCGGAAATACGTTGGGTATTTCGTCTCGGGGTAGAGCCCCACAGCGCGGCCTCGTGCCCTGCCCAACGAGTCGGCCAGTGCGATGATCTCGTCGAGCGTGGGGACCTCGAACCGCCCATCGTACGTCGCGCTCCCAGGACGAAGGTGCGGGATGCGTTCGATTGCGCGCAGGGACTTTAGCTCCGCCAGGGTAAAGTCTTCGGTGAACCATCCCGTCACCTCTGCACCGTCGATACGCTTCGTCGCACGGCGGTCTGCGAACTCCGGCCGACTGGCCACGTCCGTCGTCTCGGAGATCTCGTTCTCATGGCGGGCTACCAGCACCCCGTCGCTCGTCATCACGAGGTCGGGTTCGATCACATCGGCCCCCATCTCGACCGCCAGGTGGTATGACGCAAGCGTGTGCTCCGGACGGTACCCGCTGGCGCCCCGGTGAGCGATCACGAGCATGGGATCAGCGGCCACAGTTGGGTGCAGGGAGACGTACCTGGATGGCCGGCTACGATCGCCATCAGGCGCCAGCGGGCTATCCGAACAGCGCGTCTTCCAGCTGGCGCATGGCAGACTCTTCGTTTTCCTGCCGCTGCTCGGCCGTCACCGGCGCACGGCGCTTTTGCTCCGTGAGTGCTTGCTCGGCCCTCTCGCGCTCTGCGGCCTGCTCAACCTCGATCTCCTTGCGGATGAGGTCTTGGAACGGCTCCTGCGACCTCGCAAACATGACGTGCGGCTCCTCGACGGGGTATCCGGCGGCTTGGCGTTCCCGGTACAGCTTGAGGCACCCGTTCCATAGCGCTCGGCGCAGTCCCCACTTCTCGACCGAGTACGACCCTGCCTTTCTCTTGCCCTCTGCGTTGACCCAGTTCAGCTGGACGTAGAGCTTGCACCTGTCGCCCTCGCTCTTTTCCCGCACGGAGAGACCGACCACGCCGGTGTTGCTCCACGCCTTCCGAGGTTTTTGGGGCTCGTTGGGGATGGACGCCAGCAGGTTGTCGCGGTGTGTCATGGCAGTCGAGAGCGCACCGTCTCTGCCCCCATACTTCGCGTCGGCGAAGAACTTCGAGATGCGCTCGCCGTCTCGCCGGACGCGGACCTGCCAGCCATGCGTCGGGTGACGCTGGGGGTGCGCGTCAGACGGCTCGATATCGATCCGCGTGATGTGGTGGAGCGTTCGCTGCTCGGCAGGCGCCGGAGCCTCCGTCTCAAGGTCCATCTGTCGGGGTGAACGACGGGGCGCCGCCAGACAGCGGCACGTGGTTAAGCAGACGCGGCCGGAGCGACAGCTTCGACTCGCGTGACCTCCGGAACGGCGCGGCGGATGGCCTGCTCGATTCCAGCCCTCAGCGTCATCATGCTCATCGGGCAGGTGCCGCATGCCCCCAGCAGTTCCAGCTCCACCACCATCTCGTCAGTGACAGACTGCAGCCGCACGCTGCCGCCATCGGCCATGAGGTACGGCCGGATGGAGTCGAGGGTGTCCTCGATTCGCTGGCGGAGCACAGGATCAGCAGGGTTCGGGGGCAAGAGGTCGGTCATGTCTGCTGAGTTGGTTTGGAATGTAACGACGGCGGTCGCTCGTTCCGTTCACTTGTACAGGATCTCGATGGGCTGCGTCGGCGGCGTCTCGTCGTTTCGGCGGTCGACCTCCACCACGGTGCGCTCGGCGATCTGACGGAAGGCGACTGCCGTCATACTGTCGGGCTCCGCGAGGACGACCGGGGTTCCGCGGTCACCGGCTTCACGCGCCGCCTGCTCGATGGGGACCTCTCCGAGCAACGGCACGTCAATGTCCACTGCCAAGCGCTGGGCACCCGCCTCGCCGAACAGGAAGTACCGGCGGTCCGGCATGTCCGGCGGGGAGAAATAGGACATGTTCTCGACCACGCCGAGGACGGGCACGTGGACGTTCTCGAACATCTTGACCGCCTTTTTCGCATCTGCCAACGCGACGGGCTGAGGTGTCGAAACGACGACAGCCCCGGTCAGCGGCACGGTCTGGACGAGGGTCAGCTGAATATCTCCGGTGCCCGGAGGCAGGTCCAGGATCAGGTAATCGAGGTCTCCCCACGCGGCCTGGCTGAGGAACTGACGCAGCGCGCTCGACACCATCGGGCCTCGCCAGATGACCGCCCGCTCATCGTCGACCAGAAATCCCATCGACAGCAGCTTGACGCCGTACCGATAGAGCGGAACGATGTGTCGCTCGTCGTTGACACGCGGCTTCTCGTCGGCCGGAATGCCAAACATTAGGGGAACGCTCGGGCCGTAGATGTCGGCATCGAGCAGTCCGACGGACTTCCCCGACTCGGCGAGGGCGCACGCCAGGTTGGCCGCGACGGTGCTCTTCCCCACGCCTCCCTTCCCGCTGGCGACCGCGATGAAGTTGGAGACGCCAGCCAGGCCGAGCGGCGTGTTGGGACGGGGAGCGTCGGGCGTGGTCGACATGGGTTCTGAGACGGATTGGGGGACTGACCGCAGGCGACACCTGCTGTTCCGCCCCGCTGGCGAAGAGGACGCGAGTATCCGGCAGTTCCCTCTACGACGCCCCGAGAGCGAGACCGTGGCGGAGCCCCCCGACCGTCGGGATGTAGTGATCAGCGTCGAAGCGGTCCAGCACGGCGGCCAAACACAGGAGCGCCGCGGCAGCCACGTCTTCTCGCCCTGCGAGGACATCCGGGGCGAGGGCCAGTGCCTCTGCAGGCGTCAGCGCGAGGAGCCGGTCGCGCCACTGCCGGACCGTGCCTGCATCGACGGCACCGTCGGCCTCCGCCAGCTTCGCCATGACGAGCCCGACGCTCCCGGTGGCCACGAGCGGAGCGCCAGCGGGGTCGATCTGCACGCCGGCATACGCCCGGCCGGCGTCGCGAGTGGCACCCTCGATCGACGCCGGGCTTGGAGGACGAGACCTGAAGTGGCGCTCCGTCAGCCGGACGCTCCCGACGTCCACGCTTTTCCGAGCCGCGACACCATGCCCACGACTCCCTAACGCCACTTCTGTTGATCCACCTCCGATATCCACCACGAGGGCAACCTCGAGCGCTGGGAGCATGGCGAGGGCGCCGCGGTGGGACGCCGCCGCCTCTTCCTCCCCAGACAGAACCCGGTAGCCGACACCCAGCTCTCGGCGCACGCGGGCCTGGAGGTCGCCGATGTTGGCCGCATCCCTGCTGGCGCTGGTCGCCCCGATCACGACGCGGTCGGCTCCGAGCCGCTCGGCTGTCTTCAATGCACGCGCCAGCCGGTCCAGCACTCGATCGATGGCCTCAGATGCCAGGCGCCCGCTGGCGTCAACGCCTTGGCCGAGTCGAGCGAACCGCTCTTCGTCGGCGACGACCGCAAGCTGGCGCCTGTCAACGTCGGCGACTACGCTCATGACGGTGTTGGTGCCGACATCGATGGCGCAAACTCTCATCGCATCACAGGAAAACGAGGTTCACTGATCACTCGAAGCGCCAGCTGAAAAACGATTTGCACCAATAGGAAGAGCATCGGATTGGACCTATTTGGATCTGCGGGCCTGCCCGCAGGCTACTGCCACACGCCACCCCACCAGTCACCTTCCGACGATTCCTTGAGAAGCCGCCTGCCACTGGCAGCAAGTCGTTCTGTGACCGCCCTGCGCTCAGACGTGAGGAGGCCCGACAAGACAACGGGCGCTCCGCTGGCCGCCCTCGCGATGATGCCAGCGAGCATCGGCTCCATGATGGACCGGATGACGTTACAGATGACCAGATCGAACCCCGTCTCCGGCACCACGTCCAGCGAGCCTTCGCGCACCTCGAAGCGATCAGCGAGGCCATTTCGTGCAGCGTTTTCCTCCCCATTAGCCACGCTCCACGGGTCGATGTCGACCCCGACGGCACGGTCAGCACCCAGCATCAGCGCGGCCAGCGCCAGGACTCCGGTCCCCGTCCCAACGTCGAGCACCCGTCCGCCAGCGGGCACGACGTCAGCGAGCAGGCGGAGACAAACCCGCGTCGTCTCGTGGTGGCCGGTCCCGAACGCCATCTTCGGGTCAATGTGCAGGATCCGACGGTTTGCGAGGTCGGGTGGCACCTCGGTCCAGGATGGCGCGATCACGAACGGGCCGACTTCGATGGGCTGGAGAGTAGCCTCCCACTCTGCGTTCCAGTCCCGGTCTGGCACGGTCTCCACGCGAATCCCGCCTGGATCGATGCCCCGCTGGCGCACGGATGTCCTGGCAGCGCGCTCGATGTCTGGCGTCCACGATGGTGCGGGCATGTAGGCCACCAGGACCGAGCTGTCTGCCTCGAAAGCACCGAATCCGAGGTCGGCGAGGTCGGCGATCAGGAGCTCTTGCGAAGGCTCCGGGGCCGGCAGGGTGAGGCGCAGTGTGTCAGGCACGAGCCGATGGGCAGGTCCGCAGGTACGCATCCCGGCCAGACACGTGCCCCGCTACCGCGCGTCGATGGTCTCGGCCTCCGGGGTCGGCGGCGGCTCCGACGGATCCGTCGGAGCAGGTGCGGTCTCCTCTGGCGCTGCTACCGTTGGCGGCGAGTCCTCGCGTCGGTACACGTGGACGCCCCAGAGCACGTCACTCGATGGACCGAAATCGCCAGCGGACCGGCTGCTGTCGCTCTGATAGCGGAGGACGTACGTCCCCGGGTCGAGCGCCAGGGGCCCATTGTAGATCCTGTGGTAGGCACTGCCTCCGCCGCCAGGCTGTGTGTTGTCCCACGTCATCGACCAAACCTCCTGGCCATCTTCTCGCTGGATCGTCGCGTAGTCGTAGCGATTCGACTCCGAGAGCTCGCCAGCCGCAACGATGGTGACGGTGATCAGTCTGTCGACGACGAGCCGCTCGCGGCGGTCTTCGTTGTCACCGACGGCGTCGATCCTGGTGATGAGCAGTTGCCTGTCTGGAAGCTCCAGTTGCGCACCGCTCACGTTGATTGGCGGTACCGGAGGCTCTGGGACCTCGACGGTGATCGCGGAGAGGTCCGCGTCGGCGTCCAGCGCGTACAGGGCGGCGCCCCAGAGGTCTCCGTCGGGTTCGCTGTCTGTCCACCCGCTTACGCAGTCGTGGGACTCGTCGGTGTTGTAGACCAGGCGGTAGGTGCCCGCCTCTAGGCTCAGTGCTGTGAGTGCTCGCCTGTTCTTCGATGCTCCGCCAGCGGGCATCAGGTCGTCCTCCATCTCCCAGAGGTCATCCCAGCCGCCAGCGGGGCTCATCCGGTCGATGCGGGCCCAATCGTACCGCGAGCCCGATGTGATCTCTCCGACCGCCACGATCAGAACATCCGCGTCCTGCGGGAAGGTGATGATCGCCTCGCGCGTCTCGTCGGGGCCTACGCAGTCGAAGGCTGCGATCTGCGGCAGCGACAGGGAGTCGGGGTCGAGCAGAGCCACTGCTGCATCAGGCGTTCCTCGGCGTACGGAGAGCCCCCACCGCCACGGAATCCGCGGTGGGTTGGCCGTCCAGTCGTTGTACGCGTGTGAGCGATCCGTCTCGAAGGTGACCCGGTAGAGCCCAGGCTCAAGGTCGACCGTCTCGTCGAGGACGCGGTTCTTGAGCGACCCGCCGGCCCACCGGCTGGCGTCTCCGCTGGCGGTCCACACGGTGTCGCGCGTCCCCAGGCGGACGATGCTGGCGCGGTCTGCCACGACGCCATCCGTGATTTCCGTGATGGACTGTAGCCGCACCGAGGCCGCCTCCGTCACGTCGAGGAGCCCCTCACGGCGTGTGCGGTCTCCGACTTGGAGCGCCTCCCACACGACCTCAGGGCCGGACAGTTCATCGTAGACCCAGGGTCCTTCTCGTGTTCGACGCGCCCCCTCGTCGAGAGCCGTCATGCGGAAGCGCCAGCGGCCCGCATCGCCGACCCACGAGCGTCCCCCTCGACTCAATGCCGCGCGAACGCGCTCCGCGAGAGAACCGTTGCGGGGCCCGGTGGCCCGCACCAGCGGGTCCCCGTAGGAAGCGAAGTAGGCGTCGTACGTCCCCGGCTCCAAGCGAAGCGTGTCGGCCACGGACACCAGCGTTCCACGCTCTGGGCGCGGCGCTCGCAGCTGCCACACGAGCGTCTCCGTGTCCCGGTTCACGATCCAGCCGTATGCGGCCAGCGTTGTGTCAGAACCGGGTGTTCCGGTCTCCTCATAGGACCCCGCCACGTCGAGCGCGAAGGTACCCGGCTCATCCAGCACGAACGACTCGGAGCGCAACCGGTCCGGCTTGAGGTCATCGATGGACACAGCAGCACCGCCTCCCGACGCCCGAATGACCATGACAAACACAACGAGCCCCAGGAGGCCGACGAGCAAAAGCCGAGAGATCGCAGTGCGCACAGTTCGAGAGGGGGACGTGTTCGCTACGGGAGGCCGCGCCGGGAGTTGCCGCGCGTGCGACCCGGGTCGATAATATCCGCAACCCACGCTGGGCTTCGTCGAACACTGAGGCACGCCCTCTCCCCCACCCTGCCGACTCCAACGCTCTCTCGTCGCACGCTCCGTGCGATTGTCTTGACCACTCCACGCCGAGTCGCGCTCGGGGTGATCTCTTTGGCATTGATTACTACGGTAGCCGTGAGGCGTGCCACCGCGGGAGGCGACGGGCTCGGCGGCACAACCCCGCTGGCGCTCGATCTCGTGGCGATCCTGGCCGCCGCCCTCCTCTACGTTGCGATCGCACGACCTCGTGCTGCGGGTCCTCTCCAGACGATCGCGGTCCCCCTCGCGCTCAGCCTCGGGGCACTCGGCCTGACCGCATTGGCCGCGGCGACACACGACGGCATCGTCGACCCCAAGACGGCCCTGCCCATGGGCACAGCGGCCAACGTCTGGACGGCCACCCTGGGGACCGTGGAGGTCGTTCTCGCAGCCGTCGTGCTCTCCTCGCTACGCCCGCTGGCGCTCCACCGCAGGCGTAGGCCCACCAACGTGGCCTGGGGCATTCTGCTAACCCTGATTCTCGTCTCGGGGGTGCTTCTCATCGGTCGCACTGTGACGGAGCCCTACCCGGATTGGGTTGCTGTCCCAGTCGTTGGCACCATCATGGCTGCCGCCGGACTCGCGCTCCGCCAGCGGTGGATCGTCACGCTGACATCTGGGCAACGGCTGGCGGCGGCGGCGCTGGCGCTGGTACTCTGCGCGACCTTGAGCGGCCTCGTCTACGCCCAGATGGACGGGCCAGCATTGCTGCTCGTCGGCGACGGGACCGGCGCCGTTCGTGCCGTTCCTCACGTCGCTGTCCTCAGCCCCCCGCTGGCGGCGATCGTGCTGCTCTCTCTGACCTTCGGCGGGCTGTACGCGCTGGCAGCGGGCCTCACGCTGCTGCTTGGTCCGTCAGCGGATGCCCAGGTGCAGCGAGCCGGCGAACGAAAGGCTCTGCGCTCCCTGGCGGACCTGTCCGGGCGACTCCTCGACCGCTCCGAGCTGGCGGCGGCGGTCGCCAGCGGGCCCGTCGCGTCGGGCGTCGGAGACGCGGCCTGGGTGGCGTTCACCGATCCAGACCGCGGTGTCGTCACGCCCCAGGTGGCCGCGGCCCAAGGGCTCTCGGTTGGGGACGCCGCCCGTGCTGTCGATGTGGACGCGCTCTACCGCGCTGCCGTCGATGCAGGTGGCATTCTGATCCTTCGGAAGGCAGAGGCCGATCACCGGGTCCGAAGCCGGCCCGGCGACGGAATCTCCAGCCTCGTCGCTCTCTCACTAGGAGGCTCCAACGGACACGGGCCTGGACAGCTCACGAGGGGTGTCCTCTTCGTGTCGCGGGCGTCCAACGACCCCTTTGAGCC
>JBCDLV010000010.1:0-26535 GCA_038744895.1 Bacteroidota bacterium
GATGGATTGGAGCAGGTCGAGCGGCTCGAATCCTGAGACCACGACGGGGCGCTCGTACTCCTCCGGGATAAACGCGTACGGTGCGCAGCCCACGACCGTCGAGACGTGGCCCGGCCCGATGAAGGCGTCGATCCGGCAGTCGGGCCCGTCGAGGAGTGCTCGGAGCGCTGGGAACAGCACGACGTGGTTGCTCATGACCGAGAAGTTCTCGATCCCCTCCGCGCGTGCCTGCATGAGCGTGAGCGCCGTCGATGGGCTCGTCGTCTCGAAGCCGATGGCGAAGAAGAGAACCTCCAGGTCGGGGTTCTCGCGGGCCAGCTTGAGCGCGTCGAGCGGCGAGTACACCATCCGCACGTCCACGCCGCGTGCCTGGACTTCGAGCGGGCTCCCGTTCACACCTGGCACGCGCATCATGTCGCCGAAGGCCGTGAACGTGAGACCGTGGCGCTCTGCCAGCTCGAGTCCGTCGTCGAGGCGACCCATGGGCAGGATGCACACTGGGCATCCCGGGCCGTGCAGGAGCGTGATGGAGTCAGGCAGGAGGTCCTGAAGGCCGTAGCGGTAGATCGCGTGCGTATGGCCTCCGCAGACCTCCATGATGCGATACTCGCGGCCGGGCTCGCAGAGCCGCCCGATCTCATCGAGCGCCTTGCGGATCAGGTCGCCGTCGCGAAACTCATCGACGTACTTCATGGCTGTGCTGCCTCGGGGGCGGGAAGGTGGGAGAGAGCGACGCCAGCGGTGACGAGCAGTACGTCGCCGGGCCGGGCGCTGGGGGTGAAGGCGGTGGCGACCTCGGCACGGGTGCCCGTTCTGTCTTCGACGGTCACCTGGCCCGGCCCGCTGGCGGCAAGGACACGAACGGGCACCGCGTTGTCGCCGCAGACGGCACACCCGTCGTCGTCGAGGGTGCAGGCGCCTAATTCCGAGAGATCGGTGGGGGCCGTAAGCGTAGTCATGGGGCCGAGGGCTCGCCGATGTAGCCATCGCCGGAGATGATGTCCGGCCTGGATTCGTCGGCATCCGAAGACGCAGGGCTCGTCGGCGAATCAGCGGCGGCAGCGCCTGCCGCCAGCCGGTCGGCCATCCCGGGCGGGAGGCCTACGGGCGTGCCAAACGCGTAGCCCTGGATCTCCTCCAGGGCCTCGTCGGCCTCGCCGAGCATCTCCAGCAGGCGAATCTGCTCCTCGGCCTGCGCGGCCGAGATCTTGCTCATGGCGAAGCCGACATGGATGAGAACCCAGTCGCCGACATCGAGCGCCTCGTCGCGAAGAAGGTCGACGTTGACGCTGCGTCGGACGTGGCCGACCTCGACGGTCGCATAGTGCTTCTCGTCGTCGAGTTGGCGGATTTGGCCGGGAATGGCGAGGCACATAGGTCAGGGGGATCAGGTGAGGACGGCGGGGCCGGCCCCGCGCAGGAGCGAGGCCGCCTCGGAGCCGTCCGGGGCAGGTGGGGCCTCAGCGGCGAGGTCCCATACGACGACGCGGTTGTTGCCGCTGTCGGCAATGGCCAGCGCGTCGCCGCAGAGGTGGAGGCCGTACGGCCAGCAGAGCGTGTCGTCGCGGATCGCGTCCCATCGGTTCTCGCCGGCCCCGTCGAAGTCGCGCTGGCCCAGCACACGGGTCGCGGGGGCCCCGAGGCCATGCCTGGGGAGGTCGTCCCAGACCAGGACGCGGTTGTTGGCGGTGTCGGCCGCCGCCAGCCGGCCTCCGCCCGGGACCTCGCCGTCGAACGAGATGGCGTACGGGAACCGGGTCGCCCGGTCGCCCGGTGCGGCGTACGGCCACTCCGAGCCCGTCGTCACATCGTCCTGGCCGAGGACGAGATCGAAGTCGCGCTCGGGGACCGGGTGGCCATCCCACCCGACGATCCGATGGTCGCCAGCGTCAGCCACGAGAAGGCGGCCGGCGTCGCCGGTCACGTCGTGGGGCCACCGGTAGGTCCCGTGCCCGACCTCGCGGCCGCGGTTTTCGTCCCGGGTCTGGGCATCGTCCTGGCCGAGGAGGTAGCGCGCGGGTTGGCCGGGCTCAGGGAGGCCGTCCCACCCGAGGACGCGACGGTTGCCCGTATCCGCGACCCAGAACACGCCGCCGACGAGGTCGAACCCGTAGGGCCAGTGGAGTGTCTGGGCCGTGGGCTCGCCGCCTGCGTTGGCTTCCACCGACTCGGCAGTGGGCTGGCCGAGGACATGGTCGGGTGCTGCGAAGTCCTCCTGGGGAAGCGTGTCCCAGATGAGGAGTCGATGGTTCCAGGCGTCGGCGACTACGAGGCGGCCATCGATCACGGCGACGCCGCACGGCAGGTGGAGCCCGCGCCGAGGATCGGTTTCTCCAGCCCTCGGGCCTTCGGCTTCCATCGTCGGCTGGCCGAGAACCACGTCCGCGGGCTGCCCAGCCTGCGTGGGGCGCTCGTGCCAGATGAGGACCCGATGGTTGCCGCTGTCTGCCACGACGCACGACCGATCGCTCCAGAAGACGCCACGCGGGGCGTAGAGCGTATCGGCGGCGGGCTGAGCACTCGGGAGTGCGAGAACACCAGGGGCCGCAGCCCCGAGTCGGAGAACGGGAGCGGCCATTACGATCTCGGGAAAGCATGCGACACGCCGCGCGTAGGCCAGCAGCGTGAGACGACGCCTGCCCCGCTGGCGGACGCATCCCGCTGGCGATCGGACGCCGCGCGTACTCCGTATGGTGCTCCTCGACGCCTCATGACGGCAAGACGAGGACCACGCCGCGCTCGTCGACACGGAGGGGGAACGGCTCCAGCTGGGCCTGCGGGACCGACAGGCATTCGCCCGAGGTCAGGTCGTACTTGAACCCGTGGAGAGGGCACGCCAGGACGGTCTCGTCCAGGAGGCCCGCATGGACCGGCGCGCCCATGTGCGCGCAAGCGTTCCGGTAGGCGTAGACCTTCTCGTCGTAGCGGATCAGCAGAACGTCATAGCCGTCGTGCTCCAAGCGCATCGGCTCGCCGTGGCGCATGGTCACGAACGGCGGCCCCTCGATCCACCCGGTGGCCTCCGGGTCGCTCGTGAGCTCGATCCCAGCGCCGGGCGGCGTGGGCAGCACCTCGATTCGCGCGATCTCGGGCACCTCTTCTGTCAGGCGGTCCTCGACGCCGCGCTTGAGCGTCAGCGCCGAAAGCGAGCAGCCGGAGCAGTTGCCACGCATGCGCACGAACGCGACCGCGGCGCCCTCCTCGTCGCGCTCGACGCGGACGAACTCGACGTCGCCGCCATGGGACTTCGCATAGTCCCGAATCCCCTCGACCACCTCCGCCACGCGGGCGTTGAGGTCCGGCCGAAGCAGGCCATGGACCGTGAACGACGAGAGCACCGCCGGGTCGTCCAGCAGGCCGAGGAGCAGGTCTCGTCCGCGTGGGTCCTCCTTCAGGCCACGCACGATCTGCGCCAACACGTGCTTCTGGAACCCCTCGAGGGCCTTCTTGAGCCGCATCGACGCCCTCCGCCCGTCGTCGCCGAGGACGCGGCAGCCCTCCAGCGCAGCGTCGACCTCGTGCGCCAGCCGCTCGAACACGATGGCGCCCGAGTCGGCGGTCCCGGGCCGGGTGGCCTCTGGCGGAGTGGCCTCTGGCGGAGGCGGTAATGGGCGGGCTTGGATCTGCATCACGCGCCGTAGGCCAGGTGTTGGGAGAGAGACTCCTCCAGCTTGCGCACGAGGAGCGCCCGAAACGCGTCGCGCGCCATCTGCTCGAGCACGTCCCCGATGGCTCCCTCGACACTGACCGCCAGCTGCTGGCGCTCGAGCGCCTGGAGCACGAAGGCCGCGCCCGCTGGATTGTCGAGGAGCGCGTCGGAGAAAAAGGCCGTGACGAAGTCGCCGAGCCACACGCCGTCGCCATCGGGGTCGTCGCGGAGCTGTCGCAGCGCGGCATCCGCTCCCTCGCAGCGCTGCACGGCCCGCTCGGACAGCCGTTCGGTGGCCATCTGGAGCAAGAGGTCGAAGTGCTGGCGCTCGTGGAGATCCATGGCGGATGACGTCAGGCGTTGTCGGCAGCAGGGAGCTCGCGGGCGGCGGCGATCTCGGCAAGCGCGACGTCGACAGTCTCGGCTGCGTCGGCATCGCCCAACTGGCGGAACCGATCGCGAGCGTCGATAAAGCGAGGGATGGCGCGAGAGAAGGCGCCGAGGTGGGCGAGTGCGTTGGCCTGGTTGGCGAGCGTGCGGGCGTGCCCGCCAGGGTCGGCCTCTGGGGTGCGGACCTCCAGTACCTCCTCGTACAGCTCCACAGCCTGCCACAGGTGACCCTCGGGATCGCCCGATGGGGCGTGCTGGAGGGCGTTCGCGAGGTTGAGTGTGGTCGCGGCCCACTCCTCGGGGTGGGTCTCGCGCGTCGTGATCTCGAGCGCGTCGCGGAGAGCCTGGACGGCAATCGCCGTGCGGAGCTTGTCGGTCGCCTGCGTCAGCGGAACGGCGAGATAGGCCAGCGCGAGGTTGTTGAGTGCGAGCGCCCGCCGCTCGGGGTCGGCCTCGTCGGTAAAGATTTGGGATGCCCGCTGGTAGGCACGGGCCGCTTCCAGAAGCAGGTGCCGCTGGCCCGCCGCCATCTCCTGGTAGAGGCCCCCGAGGCCCAGGAGCGTGAGCCCGTGGAGCCGCGTCATGGCTGTTTGCTTCAGCTCCTGCTCGGCCCGTTGGTAGAGCGCGACGAGTGTGGGCGACGGCCCCTGAAGCTCGTGGAGCGTCCGCGCGCGGGTAGCGACCAGCCGCGCGGCTACGGCACGGGCCTTCCCGCGTGCAGCCTCCTCGGCTGCTTCCAGGTCGGCCAGTCCCGCCTCGGTCTCGCCCGCCCGCAGCTTCCGCCCAGCCCTCGTGGCCAGCACGAACGCCCGCAGCGGCGCCGCCCAGGCCTCCGGCGGGTCCGCCAGCGGGTCCGTCTCGTAGCCGTAGACGGTTCCCACGGCCTGGACGAGCCCGCGTGCGGCCCCGCTGGCGTCTGCCGCCAGCGCTGCGTACCCGTCCTCCGAGGGCGCGAGGAGGAATCGGTTGTACGCGGCCTCGGGTCCGTCCGGGACTGCCGCGTACGCCGCCTCGGGATCGCCGTCGAGGAGGTGGCCGACGAAGGCCCACGCAGCGGGCACTTCCGACGGCCATGCGCCGCGGTCGAGAATGGCAGCGACCAGGTCCGCGTGTGCCTCGACGTCCGGGAGGAGGACGTAGGTGGCAGGCGCGGCGAAGACGCCGATGGGCTGGGGGTGGATGGTCACGGATTAGAAGCCGAGGTTGCCAAAGCCAGGTGGCAGGTCGGCGTAGCGTTTGACGTAAGTGGCTTGGATCTGCGCACGGCGCTCGGTGCGGTACGTGCCGACGCAGAAGGAGCGGACGGTGTCGGGAAAGACGACCTCGACGTAGACCGCCCACTGCCCTCGTTCCCGGACCACGCGGGCCTCGATCGTGAGCGCCTCGTCGGGGTCCTGGCGCGGGCCGACTTCCATCTAGATCTGAAGTGGGAGGCGGATGGCGCAGGCGTCGGCGTCCCACACGGCCGGTCGTGGGCCCGGCGGGGTGCCTTCGGGGACAGCCTCGCGAAGGAGCACCGCACGGTCACCGGCCAGGTTGCGCTGCTTGAGGATGAACCCGCCGCCAGCGGGCCCACGGGCCGGGAGCAGCCACAGCTCGCCGCTTCGGCGGGTCGCGAACAGAACGTCGTTGGGAAACCGGGCCGCGGCGAGCGAGCGCGGCACGAGGAGGTAGCCGTCCGCTCGGAGGTCGACCGTTGCTTCAGCGACGGCCTCGTCCGGAGTGGGATCGGTCAGGGGAGCGTTAGACATCGTGGGTCGCACTGGTGGCCGGAACCGCCTCAGCTAGATCGGGCGCCCCCGGCGTCGCGAGTTCATCCGCCAGCCTCTCGACGAGGTCGCGGACGGCCCGATCGACCGCTGGCGTGAGCAGTGCGCCGAAGTCGGTCTGGGCAGCCTCGACGAGCCAGACGGTGATGTCCGTCGGGTACTCGTCGCCGAGGAGCCACCGCGCGAAGGCGAGCGCATGGTCCCAGCGGAACGCGTGGAGGTTGATCCCGTCGGCTGGCGGCAGATCCTCGACCTCCGCGCCAGGCACACGGTAGAGCGTTCCCGGGGTCTCGCCTGTCAGGCACGCGTCGACGATGACGACGCGCCGCGCGCCGCGCATCTGGAAGGCCACGTCCATGCCTGCCGTCCCGCCGTCGACCACGCGGATGCCCTGTGGTACCGCCTCTCCCCATCGCTCCCAGAGGTAGCGAATGGCGATTGGCCCGGCAGCATCGTCGCCGCGGAGGAGATTGCCGCACCCGATGAGCACGGTCTCGCCGTCGGGCGAGACATAGCCGGGAGCGCGAGTGGCGTCGGGAGACATCGTGTAGAGCGTGAGGACGCCAGCGGGGCCGGCTTCCTCAAATCTGGAGAGGGACTGGGCCTTAGCAGCCGCCGCCGACCTTGAACCGGCTCAATTCCTTCCCCGTCTTGGCGTCGTAGGCGTGGACGGTGCAGACGAGGCACGAGTCGAACGACCGCGCGACGTGGGCCAACTCGACGGGGTCCTCCATGTCGGTGAGGTCCATGCCTTTGAACGCTTGCTCGATGGGCCCGAGGTTGTCGTGGCTGTCGCGCGGCCCGACGTTCCAGGCCGTCGGCGTGATGACCTGGTAGTTCTCGATCTTCCCATCCTTGATGGTGATCCAGTCGGCCAGCGAGCCGCGAGCGGCTTCCGTCGCGCCGAATCCGCGGCCGTCGGCGTGCTCGGTGGGCTTGGTGTAGAACGAGCCGTGCAGGTCGAGCTCTGAGATCCACTGCTTGACCTTCATGAACAGCTTCGGGGTCTCGTGCATCCGCGCGAAGACGCGCGTGAGGACGCTCGGGCCGAGCTTGTCCACCATGTCGAGCACGAGCGGGTCGTAGTCCTGGTGCTCGGCGGCGCCCTCCCGACCGGCGATGATTTGGCGCGCCAGCGGGCCGGCCTCGACTGGGACGTAGCCCTTTCCGGGCACGTCGTAGCGGGGGGCTTTGGCCCAGGTGTACTTGTTCTGCTTGGCTCCCTCCTTGGGGTCGAGCGGCTCGGTCCGGCCGTCGAAGGGGTGGAGCTGCCCTGAGCCCTCGAAGAACGAGTACGTGTGGTCCTCGGTGACGCGGGCCTGGTCGAAATCGTGGAACTGGCCGTCGGCGTAGATGCCGGACCGACTCTGGAGCGCGGCGTTGCGGCCCTCGATGGTCGGGTACTCGTAGAGCTCGGGCTGCATGTAGGTACCCGTCGCGAGGAAGCTCCCCACGCCGCGACCGATCTTGTCGAGGCCGATGGCCTGGGCGTAGCGGAGGAACAGGGCACAGTCGGAGTTGCGCTGGGCCTCGTTCTCCTCCATCCACTCCTGGACATCCTCCCACGTCTTGAGCTCCATCCACCGCTCGATGGAGCATCCGAGCCATTCGGACTCCAGCCAGTTGTCCTTCCAGAAGTCGAGGATGGCGATCGAGCGCGTGACGTCGGAGAGGGTCGGCGCGCACATGACGCCGCCAGGGACCATGAACGACGAGTGCGGCCACTGGCCGCCGTAGAGGGCATACACCTCGACGGGTTTGTTCGAGAGCGTGACGCCTTTCTCGTAGCCCGTTCCCACAAACGGGGCGAATCGACGGACGACCTCGTCGTATTCAGGGGCCTTCGCGTAGTTCTTGTTGACCAGGTCCGGTGCGAACAGGGCGTAGAACCAGCGCGGGATCGACTGGAGCGTCTCGCATGCCTGGGCGATGTTGCGAACGCGGTGAGCGTTCGGCGGCACTTGGACTCGCCATGCCACATCGAGTGCCTGGCAGCTCTTGAACAGGTGGCTGCCGCCACAAATGCCGCAGATTCGGGGCGTCACGATGAGGCCGGCCTGGGGGTCCTTGCCCTTCAGGATGATCTCGAATCCGCGGAACATGCCCGCCTGCGTCCACGAGTCGACCACGTGGCCGTCCTCGACGATGATGTTGAGGTCGAGGTCGCCCTCGACGCGGCCCATCGGGCTGATGTGCATCTCGACGCGACCGCCCTCGCGGACCTTCGTCTGAATGTCTTTGGTATCCATTTGGGTCTATCGGTGAGGCGCCCCGCACGCCAGCGGGCCGCCGTGTCTTAAGGCTGATGCGTCGGGCTAGACGACGAAGATGTCGTCGCGGGACCATGCGGGCGCGGCCACACGGGCAGCGGCGGCGTGGGCCGAGTACGTGACTGGGTCGGTTCCCTCTGGGAGCGTGTCTTTCGGGATGGCCCCGAACAGCTTCTGCGTCTTGAAGACGGTCCCCGGCGCGAGGTCGTAGAACGGGAACTCCGGCTCGGTGCACCCGATGCAGGGCATGCCGGCGCGCGTTTTCGAGGACTGCTTGTTCCAGAGAATGCGGTTGCAGGGCGAGTGGGTGACCGGCCCGCGGCAGCCGTACTCATAGAAGAGGCAGCCCTTGCGGGTGCCTTCGCCGAAGCTCTCCGTCGACTCCTTCCACTCGAAGTACTGATTTCGGGTGCAGCCCGTCTGGGTGAACGTCTTAAAGAACGTCTGCGGTCGCCCGAGATCGTCGAGGGCGATGTCGCCTGCTCGGCCACTCGCGACGGCGACCAGGATCTGAGTTACCCAGTCGGGGTGGCAGGGACACCCGGGAATGTTGACGACCGGAAGCCCGGACTTCGAGCGCCAGTCGGCTCCGAGGAACCCGCCCGCTTCGCGCTTGAGGTACTGGAGCCCAATCGAGTCGGTCGGGTTGGGCGCGGTCGCGGGGATGCCGCCCCAGCAGGCACAATCGCCCAAGGCAACGACGATGTCGGCCTGCTCGACGAGCTCCGACACCCAGTCCTTCATGGGGCGGTCGGCGAACATGTCGTAGCGGCCCGATCCGTCGGGGCCCATCATGATCGTCCCCTCGTAGACGAAGATGTCCAGCTTCTTCTCGCCGCTGGTGAACTGGCGGAACAGGGCCTGGGCGCGGTCGCCGAATTCGACGCCGAGCGAGGGGTGCCATGCGATGTCGATACCGAAGTCGGTGACCAGGTCGACAGCGGAGGGCTCCTCGGCGTTGAGGAACGACATGGTGTTGCCGCTGCACGCGCCGCCTTGGAACCAGAGAAGGGTAGCCATGATGTGGGCGCCGGGAGCGCTTCCAGTGATGAGAAGGTCTTGTTTAGACAGATTCTAAACAACTGCACCCCAAGCGTTTGCGGGGTTGGATGAGGATAGGGGCAAGTGTACATTGTGTCAAGGAATCCCCGGTGGCCCGACCTAGGATTTTCCTGACGTCGCTTCTCACGTACCCATGGACACCCCACCAGACCTCCCCTCTGACCTCGACGCTGAGACGGTTCGTGGCCTCGCACGGCTGGCGGCCCGCGCGGGTGAGATCGAGGCACTCCTCGACGGCTTTGGCGCGCTTGTCGCCCGTGGGCCGACCATCGCCGAGGGACTGAACGACACCGTAGAACAGGTCCGCCAGTCGAGTGCTGGCGGCGATGGAGCCGGGGCCTACGCGGAACACCTCCCGCGTCTCCGCGCGCTCGCCTCGCCGGAGTCGGCTGCGCACACGCTCGACGCGGCCGAGGCGCTCTCGGGAGCGCTCGCGGACCCCGAGGTGAAAGCGTTCCTGCAGAGCGATCTCGCGGCGTCGCTCGCGGCGCTTAGCCGAATCGCGGGCCGCCTCGACGACCTCGAAGGTCTGATTGACGGCGTGTTCCGTATGATCGAGCGCGGCCCGCAGATCGCAGAGAGCCTCAACGACACTGTCATCCAGATCCGCAGAGACACAGCCAAGGGTGGCGGGCCGCTCGGCGCGTACGGACCGGCCATCGAACAGGCCAAGGCGTTCGGCACGCCCGAGCGCATCGAGGGCCTCTTGCGGGCGGGCGCTGTGTTCCAGGACGCGTTCGAGTCAGAGGGCGTTCAGTCGCTATTGAACAGCACGATCCTGGACCCCGATGCCGTCGAGACCGTCGGTGACCTGGCAGGCGCCCTCATCACGGCGACACAAGAAGCGCCGGCCCAGCAGCCCGAGATCAAGGGCCCGCTCTCGCTCGTAAAGGCCCTCCGCGACCCGTACGTCTCCCGCGCGCTGAGCTTCGGGTTGGGCGTGGCTCGTGCGTTCGGCCGCCAGCTGGAGCAGCAGGGCCGCGGGCCGCAGACGCACAGCTGAGCCATGCACGAACTGTCGATCGCAACGAGCCTCGTCCGGCTCGCGGAGCAGTCAGCGCGCGAGGCAGGCGCAGCGCGTGTGACGCGTGTCCACCTCCGGTTGGGCGTGCTCTCGGGTGTTGTCCGGGAGGCGCTGGACTTCGCGTACGATATCGCGACCGAAGGTACGATGCTAACGGGCTCCGAGTTAGTAGTCGAGGACGTTCCGCTGGTCGTGTGGTGTAGTGCCTGTGAGTCAGAGCGCTCTCTCTCGACCATTACGCGCTTCCGCTGCCCGACGTGCGACGCTCCGACGCCCGACGTGCGCTCCGGCCGCGAGCTGGAGATCTCACACCTCGACGTGGAGGGCGAGATCGCACCGGAGCCTGCTGGCGATGGCGCGGCCGCCGGGGCGCTGCCGCAGCCGCCCTGGTCTCCCTTCCGCTCCGTTCCACCCTCTTGATCTCATGTCTGCCCGCATCGTCAACGTTCGCCAGAAGGTCCTTCGCAAGAACGACGGACTCGCCGCCGAGCTTCGCGAGAGGTACCGTGCGGCGGGCGTGGTCGTGATCAACCTCGTGTCGAGCCCAGGCTCAGGGAAGACGTCACTGCTGGAGCACACGCTGGAGCAGCTGGATCTCCGCGCAGCGGTGATCGTGGGCGACCTGGCCACGGAGAACGACGCGACCCGGCTGGCGCGGAGCGGTGCGCCCGTGCGCCAGATCTCGACTGGGACCACGTGCCATCTCGAAGCCGACATGGTAGAGCGCGCGCTGGAGGACTGGGACCTGAGCGCGTTCGATATTCTGTTTATCGAGAACGTCGGCAACCTGGTGTGTCCGGCGTCCTGGGACCTGGGCGAGGATGCCCGTGTGGTGCTGTTGTCCACGACCGAGGGCGAGGACAAGCCGCTCAAGTACCCGACCATCTTCAACACGGCCGACCTGGCGGTCCTGACCAAGATGGACCTCGCCGACGTTCTCGGATTCGACCGCACGGCGGCGGTCGAGAGCGTCCACGATGTGCGTCCGGGCCTTCCGATCCTCGATACATCGTCGCGTGGCGAGCCGGGCCTCGACGCCTGGCTCGACTGGCTGCGTGCCCGCCATGCCGAAGCCGCGACACGTATCGCCGACCCCGTCTAGGCTGTGCCCATCGTCAACCTGACCAAGCGGGCGCTCACGCTGCTCTCGGCCGAGGGTGATGCCGTCGAGGTCGCGCCGGACGCGCGGCACGTCGGGCTCGTTTCCGTCGGCGAGGTGGAGCACGTCGAGGACGGCGGGCGCCGATTCGCGTTGTCGGTCCGCCGCGTGACGGGCCTCAAGGGAATGCCCGCGCCAGAGCCCGGCGCCCTCTACGTCGTCGAGCCCGAGGTGGCGATGGCGCTCGCAGGCGAACGCGCCGACGTGGCGTTCGTCGCGGAGACCTCTCGTCAGCCACTATCCGCTGGCGGCACCGTTCGTGTTTCTGTACTTCGCCGGGTCGTCCCGGCCATCGCTTCGATTCCGTCATGATCGACCCTGACCTTCCGCTCGCCCTCGCCCTCGTGCTCGGCGTGGTGAGCGGGTTCCGCCATGCCTTCGAGCCCGACCACCTGGTGGCCGTCTCCACCCTCGTCGACGGCGATCGCCAGCTGAGCCGGTCGGCGAAGCTCGGGCTCTCGTGGGGGGCCGGCCACACGACGACGCTCGTGATCGGTGTGCTCGTGATCGGGCTGCTGCGGCTGCCCGTCAGCGAGGGGGCGCTCGGCTGGTTCGAACTGCCCGTTGGCATCATGCTCGTCGGCCTCGGGCTGTGGTCGCTCCGCGACGCCGTCTGGCCACGCCAGCGGGCGGAGGCCGCGACGCACGCCGTCCGCCGCGAGGGCTGGGCCGGGTATGCCGTGGGCCTCGTGCACGGGATGGCAGGAAGCGGGGCGCTGCTCCTGCTGGTCGCGGCGGCCTTGCCGACGCTGGCCGCGGGCGTCGGCTACGCGCTTCTGTACGGCCTCGGGTCGATCCTCGGGATGGCCGCGGTCACGCTCGGGCTGTCGCTCCCGCTGCGGGCCGCGCGCTCGCGGCCCCTCGTGTTCCGCGGGCTCGTCGGACTGGCGGGCATGCTCAGCGTAGCCCTCGGGGGCCTCCTCCTGTGGGAGGTTCTGTGATGCTGGAGCTGTTCGGGACGCCAGGCTGCCAGTACACGGCCGACCTCCGGGACGATCTGGAGTTCGACGGGCGCACGTTCGCCGAGCACGATGTCGAGGCCGACCCTAACGCACTCGTGCGCATGCTGGCGCTGACGGATGGGCGGCGCACAGTCCCGGTCTTGGTCGAGGACGAGCGCGTGGTCCAGATCGGCGTGGGAGGGCGCGGGTGCGCGGTGTGAAGACGGCCGAGCGGGTCGCAGTCCGGGGGCAAGTGCAGGGGGTCGGCTTCCGCCCGCATGTGGCCCGGCTGGCGGTGTCCCTCGACGTGACCGGGTGGGTGCGGAATGATCCCAACGGTGTCACGATCTGGGCCGAGGGCGACGATCTCGATGCCTTCGCCCAACGGCTCGTCGCGGATGCACCGCCCGCTGCGGTCGTCACCGACGTGCATCGCCAGCGGGTCGAGGCCGAAGGGTTCGGAGGGTTCGAGATCCGCAAGAGCACGAGCCGGTCGGCGGCGACGGTCGCCATCGCGCCCGACCTCGCGACGTGTGACGCCTGCCTCGCAGAGCTTCGCGACCCGTCGAGTCGCTACCACGGCTACCCGTTCCTCAACTGCACGCAGTGCGGACCTCGCTACTCCGTCGTGACGGCGCTGCCGTACGACCGGCCGAACACGACGCTCGCCGACTGGCCGATGTGCCCCGCTTGTGCCGCTGAGTACGCCGATCCGCTGGATCGCCGCTACCACGCCCAGCCAACGGCCTGCCCACGCTGCGGCCCTACGCTGACGCTCGTCGCAGACGGAGCGGAGATCGCACGCGGTGCCGAGGCGGTACGCCTCTCAGCGGAGAAGCTGCGCCAAGGGGAGATCGTCGCGGTCAAAGGGGTCGGGGGGTACCTGCTGGCGTGTGACGCGCGAAGCGAGGCCGCGCTCGCAGCGCTCCGGACGCGGAAGCGGAGGCGGGAGAAGCCATTCGCGCTGATGGCGCGTACCCTGGCAGAGGCCGCTGGCGTGGCGCTCGTCTCCCCAGAGGCCGAGGCGCTCCTTGTGTCGCCACCGTCTCCGGTCGTTCTCATGCGGGCCCTGCCAGGCGCTCTGCCCGAGGGCGTCGCCCCGGGACTGGACGAGGTCGGCGTGATGCTGCCTTATGCACCGGTCCACCACCTCCTCTTCGACGCCGGCGCGCCAGAGGTGCTCGTGATGACGAGCGGCAACCGGTCCTCCGAGCCCATCGCTTTCCGCGACGCTGAGGCCCTGGACCGGCTGTCAGGCCTCGCAGATGCCGTCCTCGTAGGCGAGCGGCCCATCGCCCGCCGCGTGGACGATTCCGTGGTACGACCTCTCGACGGTGGGTCGCTCGTCGTGCGTCGCGCCAGAGGCTACGCGCCCTCGTCGGTCGCCCAGATCGAAGCCAACCGGCCGATCCTCGCACTCGGCGGCGACCTCAAGTGCGCGCCGTGCCTCGTGGTCGAGGGCGAGGCCTACCTGGCGCCCTACGTTGGCGACCTCGCGCACTTCGAGGTCGAAGAGGCGCTCTGCGAATCGATCGAGGGGCTCCTCAGCGCGTACGGACTTACCCTCGCGGACGTACAGGTCGTCCACGACGCGCATCCTGGGTATCGCTCGACGGCGCTCGCGCGCGAGTTTGCCGAGGCCGGTGGAGCCGAGGCCGTCGCGGTGCCGCACCACCGAGCGCATATCGCGTCGGTCCTCGCGGAGCGGGGAGCGTGGACGGCGCGGGTCGTCGGGCTGGCGCTGGACGGGACGGGCTACGGCGACGACGGGACGGTCTGGGGAGGGGAGGTGTTCGTGGGCTCGCTCGCAGACGGACTGGAGCGCGCCGCTCACCTCCGCCCGGCGCTGCTTCCCGGTGGAGACGCCGCTGCGCGGTGGCCGGTCCAGGCTGCTGCGGGCTTCCTCTGCGACATCCCGGACCTCCCCGACCTCACCGCTCCACCCTTCGCCTTCCCCGACCGCTACCCGCTGGCGAGGCAGGTCGTCGAGCGCGATGTGCAGACCGTCCGCACCACGTCGGCCGGGCGGCTCTTCGACGTCGTCGCGGCACTCTGTGGCTGGACGCGTGAGCAGACATACGAGGGGCAGGCAGCGATGTGGTTGGAGGCGCAGGCCGGGCGCTCGGGAGCGGTCGATCCGTATCCCATGCCGGGTCTCGACTGGCGACCGACGCTGGCAGCCGTCGTCCGTGACCGGGCCGCTGGCCGACCGTTGGCGGAGGTCGCACGTGCATTCCACCTCGGCCTGGCGCGTGCGCTCGCCGAGGCGTGCCGCCAGCGGGGCGCGGAGTCTGTCGTGGCATCGGGCGGCGTCTTCCTCAACCGGATTCTGGTGGATGCGCTTCGGGATGCCCTCACGCTCCCCTTTTGGCTGCCGAGCCGCGTCCCGGTCGGCGATGGCGGGCTCGCGTTGGGACAGGTGGCTTACGCGGCACACTCGTCGCCCAGCTAGAGGCGCTCGGTTGCGCCGATCCGCGGGCACGCACAACGCACGCTCTGCAGATGCCCTCGCTGTGACTCCTCAACCACTCCGCACGCCAGCGGGGCCTACCAGGCGATCTCGTAGTTGAGGCCCCCGCCAATGCCGCGGCGCCCGCTGTACTCCGTCTGCGACAGCTCCGGTCCGGAGTTGCGGCTGGCGAACCCCTCGACGATGTTCGAGAAGGCCCCGCTGGCGGCGCCCAGCGCCTGGGCTGCCGTCAACACGGTTTCACGCTCGGACTGGAGCGAGCCACGGTACGTGTAGCTCAGGTCGCCTACGTGGGGTCGCCTGTCTCTTGAAACCCGAGACCCCGAAGGAAGAACGCGGTTAGTCTTTCTATCCGCCTGTCCATCGCAGCCTCCCATTTCGGGTCGTCCATGCGCAGAGAGGCCTGGAACAAGTCCCGAGCGGCGTGCGGGAAGACGACGAGCGAGACGAGATGAACAACGAAGTCTTCAGCCGAGATGGGCAGAATCTCGCCGGAGCTTGAGGCGGCCCTCAGTCTGTCGCGGAGCTTCTCAAGGCGAATCTCGGGCATCGAGCGAAGTGCGACACGTACCTGGTCAGGTCTGTGGTGCACCTCCGACATCAGGTACCCCGAGAGGTAGGGGCGCTCCTCGATGGCTTGCGTCTCGCCCCGAATCACAGCTCGCACGATTGCGTCGATCGGCGCATCGTCATCCATCGCTTCCGTCAGCTCTCGAAGCCACCGCGACGCTGCGCGCTCGAACACGGCATCGGCTAGGCGCTCCTTCGTACGGAAGTAGTAGTGGAGCATCGACTTGTTGACGCCCGCCTCATCAGCAATCTCCTGTGTGCGCGCGCCCGCGGTGCCGCGACGCATGAACACCCGATGGGCAGCGTCGAGGATGCGGAGCTCGGCGTCGTCGTACTTGCGAGAGGACACGGAGGAGGAACGTGGAAAGCGGGCAGGAGAATAGCGGCACGCTTGCACCGCTCTCCAGTTTCCCAGCGGACAGGTCTCCGCGTGGTCTTGTCGAGAGTCCGCCGAGCGCACTGCGGCCCTGCTGCGGAGAGATGACAGGAGCAACGAGTCTGTGACAGATGGTTGTCACGCAAACCGTGTCAACCCCGCAAGGACACAAAAACGTAGGGGGATACCCCCCGTCTCGGGCTGGGGAAGAAGAGGAAGATCATGGTTCGTTACAGATTGTCAACCAATCGGTTGAACCGAATGGATCTGTACCGCACGACGGACATACGGCCACCCGAGTCAACCGACTGGTCCCACCGTATGGCCAACACTCGCGGACTCCTGCAAGTCCTTGTTTTCACTGTTCTGGCGTCACCCTCGTGGGCGCAGGTACCTCTCCCGTCTTCGCTCACGGAGGCCATAGACACAGAACTGGGCCGCCTCCTGGGTCCGGACCGTGACTCGACACTCGCCGTCGTGTCGTACGCCAGCGGGTCCTCGGATGCAGAGGCTGTGCTCGTTGAGACGGCTGATCCTCTGTTGGTGGGATCTCCTGAGGGAGTTGTGACGCGCCCGGGCGCACTCGCACGTGACCTCGACGTGCTCCGGCGCGCTTTGGGCTCTGAATTACCTGGCGGCCCGCTGGCGATCCTGGTGCGCCCGGATCTGGCTGCCGACCCTGAGGCTGGCCGGCGCGTCCGCGGAGCAGCTACAGAGGCAGGGTTCTCAGAGGTGGAGACTGTCAGCGTCGATACCGGTGCCCTCCCAGAGGGAACGCGCGTCGCGTATCTCGACGCAGGAACGGGCCTGGACGATGGCCCGCTGGCGGACCGCCTCGATGCTCTCGCTGAGCAGGGTGTTCTGGTCTTCGCGGCAGCGCCGCGACTGGTTCGCCTTGGAGCGCTAGCGTCAGCCTCGCCACCGTACGAGGGGCGTCTTGCGCGTGAGGTCGCGCTCGCGGTCCAGGAGCGTCTGGACGGAAGGGTCGTCGAGGACATGCCGCTTCGGCCACTTCCGCCGGTTCGATTCTCCTTAAATGAAGCCACCGCTCGCAGGCTCGGCGTGTCGATCCCCTGGGGATTTCGCCTCGAAGCCGATGTAATGGACACAGGCAGCGTCCCCGAGTCGGCGCTTACCCTGGACCAAGCCATCCGCGAGGCGGCCAATGGTGCGCTGGCCGTGCGCGCCGAAGCGTTTGCGGTTCGTGCCAATCAGGAGGAAGTCGGCCTCGCCCGCTCGGCGATCCTGCCCCAGGTTGGCGTAGCGTCGACGGCGCGCGTCATCAACGACGACCTCGCTCGCGTGGCGCTCGGAGGTGCCGAGCCGGAGTGGCTGGTGACCGTCGGAGCTCAACTGTCTCAAGTACTCTTCGACGAGCCTGCGTTTGCCGGCGTCGCCATCACGCGACGGGTTGCCATCGCGCGCGGATTCGACCTGGCCGAGGCTCGTCTCGACGCGGCTGATCGCGCAGCGAGCGGATTCGTGGATCTCCTGCGGGCGGAGACCGGGGCGTCCATCGAACGGGCAACCCTCACCCGGACGAGGACCAACCTGGAAGCCGCCCGCCTCCGCCGAACCGTCGGCTCAAGCGGTCCCGCCGCCGTCGCCCGACTGGAGGCCGAAGTGGCCCAGTCACGGGGCCGGCTGGCCCAGGTGCTGGGCGCCGCCGAAGCGGCCCGTGTGGCGTTGAATGGTGCCCTGAACCGTGCGCTCAACGAGCCGGTTGCACCGCAGGTCGACGTAGAGGACGAGGTGTCACCCGGTGAAGCACCCGGTCGCCTACCGGGCCCAGACGCCTCCGGATTCACGCGTGCCCCCGATCCTCTTCGCATCGCTCGCGCCTTTGCTGCGGATGCGCTGTCGTCTGTCCCAGGTGGTGCCCCACCGTCTCCAGAGGCCGCCCGCGCGTTCGCCGGCGAGGCTGCCACACTCGCCGCCCGCCAGTCTCCTGCGGCCGACGCGCTCCGTTCCATTGTGGCTGCTCGCCAGCGGAGCTTGTCATCAGCCCGCAGGGCATTCGTGCTCCCTTCTCTCCGCCTCGATGCAGGCGCGAACGTCCGTCTCCTAGAGGACGGCGCTGGCACCGAGCCTCCGCCTCCGGGCCTGCCGATCCCACCGTTCCCAGACGAGACGTGGCGGATCGGAGTGACGCTTTCCTATCCGCTCGTCGCTGGGGGCGCCCGCTCAGCACGTGTTCGACAGGCGCGAGCCGAGGTAGAGAGTGCCCAGACGCAGCTCGACCTGGTGATCCAGGGCGTGCAGGTCGGCGCCCGTGCGGCAGCACAGCAGCTCTCGGCCAACGCCGCCGCTTTTGAGCAATCCCTGGAGGCAGCACGAGCAGCGCAGGAGGCGTACGACGTGGTTTCCGAGCTCTACCGCGAGGGGCTTGCATCGCTCCTGGACCTCCTTGATGCCGAGACAGCGCTTCGCATCGCCGAACAACTCGCAGCGCAGAGTGCCTTCGACGTGGTCGAGTCCACGATTGGCTTGCAGCGCGCGACGGGTGCCTTCGACGCCCTCGACGACTCCCGTGTGACCGACCCCGATGCAGTCCTGAATCAGGGTCCCTAAACCGCACCGACTGACGCTACGCCCATCACGATGTACCCTCCCATGACGCTTCTCCTTCACCTACCGGCACGTACATCGATTGGGCTGCGGTCCCTCCGGCAGCTCCTCTGTGCGGTGGCCCTCGTCCTCGTTCTCTCCGCTTGCGGCGGCAGCGACCCCGAGCCTGCTCCACCGCCAGCGGTTCGCGTAGTCCAGGTGGCCGCGCCGATGCCTGAGAGCCGATCCTTCTCTGGCACGACGCAGGCGGCCGTCGAGTCCCGCGTCTCGTTCCAAGTCGGCGGTACGGTGGTGCGCACACTCGTCGACGTGGGGGCCCCGGTGGCCCGGGGTCAGCTCCTGGCCGTTCTCAACCCGACCGACTTTCAACTCCAGGCCGAGCAGTCCCGGTCGGGCGTCGCGGTCGCCGACCAGCGGGTGGCGCAGGCTCGCGCAGGGGCCGCGGCGGCAGAATCGGGTGTGACGGCAGCGCAGGCCGCTCTCGAGCAGGCCCGGGCAGGCGCGCGGCTGGCGGAGGCCGAGTTCTCGCGCGTGCGAGCGCTCTACGCCGAGGACCTGGTTCCGCTGAGCCTCTTCGATGCGACGCGGACACAGGCCGAGACGGCGCGAGCGGCCGTGGCGGCGGCGGAGAGCGCCGTCGCGCAGGCCCAGGCTGGAGCCGAGGCCGCGCACGCAGGTATCGGTACCGCGGCGGCGGCGGCGAGTGCCTCCCGCAATGGGGCCCGGCTCGCGAGCCGCCAGCTGGGCTACACGCGTCTCTACGCACCGGTCTCGGGGGCTGTCGCAGCCGTCCTGGTCGAGCCAGGCGAGCTAGTCTCGCCCGGTCAGCCGGTCGCCCTCGTCACGTCGCAGGGCGGGCCAATGGAGGTCGAGGTCTCTGTTCCTGAGTCGGTGATCGGTCAGATCGAGACAGGAGGTGCGGCCGTCGTTCGTATCTCTTCCCTTCCGGAGGAAACGTTTGCCGCGACCGTGACCGAGGTCGGGGTCGCGCCGGGCCGCACGCCGACGACGTTCCCCGTGACGGTCCGCCTGAACCGGGCGGATCCGCGCGTGCGGAGCGGACAGGCCGCGAGCGTCGAGATCGACGTCGAGCGCGGCGGTACGGTGGTCCCCGTCATCCCGGCCTCGGCTGTCAACGAGGACGCTTCCGGCGTCTACGTGCTCGTGCTCTCCGCTGGCGCGCCCGGTTCAGCCCCGGACGAGGGATCGACGCCCCAGGCGGACGCCACGGTGACGCGGCGCGCAGTCGAGACGGGGGCGCTGCGCCCCGACGGCGTCGAGGTGACCGACGGCCTCCGCTCGGGCGACCGCATCGTCGCCGCTGGCGGCGGCGGCCTCTCGGACGGGGAAGCCGTCCGCGTCCTCGACCGGGACCCGCTCTCAGCCTCCCTGGACAGCTTTTGATCCTGGTCGCTGCATTGCCTTCCAGGACCTCCATCCGCGTGGCCTCTGGCGTCCTGACGCGCCGAGACGCCTTGCCAGCACCCTAGCCTCATGGGCCTGACTCAGTTTTCCCTTCAGAACCGGACGGTCGTCTTCGTGATGGTCGCCCTCCTCTCCATCGCGGGCATCGCAGCGTACGCAGGGCTGCCGCGCTCCGAGGATCCTGGCTTCCTCGTCCGTACGGCCGTCGTGGCCGCGGTCTACCCCGGCGCGAGCGCCGAGCGGGTCGAGCGGCAGGTCGCGATCCCCTTCGAGGAAGCCCTCGAAGAGCTGCCCGGTGCCGAGAACGTCCGCGTCGAAGTCACGCCCGGCCGGGCTGTGATCTACGTCGATGTGGTGGATACGCTGCCTGCCGTCGAGCCGACGTGGACCGAACTGCGCGAGACGGTCGCCGACGTGATGCCGACGCTCCCGCCGGGTGTGCGTGGGCCGTTCATCAACGACGACTTCGGCGATGTCTACGGGACCGTCCTCTCGATCACCGGCGAAGGCTACGAGACGGCCGAGTTGGAGCAGGCCGCCGAGATCCTCCGCCGCCGCGTGCTGACGCTCGACGATGCGCGGCGTGTCCAGATCGACGGCGCCCGCGAGCGGCAGGTGACCGTCGAGGTGGACCCGGCGCGGCTGGCCGCGCTCGGCGTGCCAACGGGCTATCTCATCGGGCAGCTCCAGTCACGCAACCTGGTGGCCCCCGGAGGCGACGTGACGGCCGACGGGCGGACGCTCCAACTCCGTACCGGCGGAGCGTTCGCCTCCGTCGAGGACGTTCGCGAGACGGCGCTGCGGCTGCCCGCTGGCGAGATCGTCGCGCTGGGTGACCTGGCGACCGTCCGCGAGGGCTACGCCGAGCCGGGCGGCCAACGCGTTCGCTACAACGGCCAGGAGGCGGTCACGCTGGCCGTCTCGATGCGTGAGGACGGCAAGCTGACCGAGTTCGGCCCGCAGGTGCTCGCGGTCGTCGAGGAGGCACGCGCTGACCTCCCGGCCGGGCTCGACGTGGACATGGTGGTCTACCAGCCCGCCATCGTGGACGCGATCGCGTCGGAGTTCGTGTCTAGCCTCATCCAGTCGATCTTCATCGTGATCGGCGTGCTGCTGCTGACGCTCGGCGTGCGGACCGGGCTCGTGGTTGCCGCCTCGGTGCCCATCGTCATGTTCGCGTCGTTCATCGCGATGCAGGCCTTTGGCATCTCGATCAACCAGATGTCGCTCACGGCGCTGATCGTAGCACTCGGGCTACTCGTGGACAACGCGATCGTGGTGGCCGAGCAGATCCTGAACGACATCCAGGCGGGGCGCGACAAGCGCGAGGCCGCCGTCGAGGCGGTGCGCGAGCTGTCGTTCCCGCTCGTCGTCGCGTCGGCCTCGACCGCGGCGGCGCTTCTGCCGACGTACCTCGCCGAGAGCGCGTCGTCGGAATACGTGGCGGCGCTCTTCGAGGTGCTCTCGGTCAGCCTCGCGGTCTCGTGGCTGCTCGCGGTGACGCTGATCCCGGTGCTGTGCGTGCTCTTCCTCAAGGCCGGGCGTCCGAAGGCGGCGGAGCGGACGCCGATCTGGCGCCGGCTCGCGGAGCGGGTCGGCCTCGTCCAGCCTCGCGCGTCGGAGCCCGCTGGCGCCCAGCAGGAGAGCGCGGGCGACGGGCCGTACGAGACGCCGTACGAGACGCCGTACGAGACGCCGTACGAGACGCCGCTCTACCGACGCTACCGCGCGACGCTCGTGCCGATGCTCCGGCGCAAGTGGCTCTCGCTCGGCGTCTTCGTGGCTGTCCTGGTGGCCTCGTTCGCGGCCTTCGGGGCGCTCGTGCCCCAGCAGTTCTTCCCCAACAAGAGCTACGACGTGTTCTACGTCGAGCTGGAGATGCCGCGCGGCACGTCGCTGGAGGAGGCCGACCGCGTCGCAGCCGACTACGAGCGGTTCCTGGCCGATAGCCTCGCTGCGACACCGGCCGGTCCGCCCCCCGCGCTCGGCGAGGCGCCCACGTTCGCCGACGAAGGCGTGGCGCGGTGGGCCGCCTACGTGGGCTCGGCGCCGCCGCGCTTCACGCTCTCGTTCACGCCGAAGGCACCGCGGCCGGGCTACGCCTACTTCATCATGACCGCCTCGTCGCCGGACGAGCAGCAGCGCATCTTCGAGCGGACGCTAGCCTACATGAACCGCGCCCACCCCGACGTGGTGACGCGGCCGGGCACGATCCAGAACGGCCCGCCGGTCAACTACCCGATCGAGCTTCGGCTCCTCGGCGACGACCCGACCGAGCTGGAGCAGGCCGCCGCTGGCGTCCGCACCGAGCTTCGCTCGACCCCCGGCGTCGTCAACGTCAACACGGACTGGGGGGCTCGCGCCCCGGCGCTCGACGTGGCCGTCGACCATGCCGCCGCCCGTCGCGCGGGGCTCTCGACGGCCGACGTGTCGCTCTCGCTCCAGACCGCGCTCGACGGCGTGCCGCTGACGGCGCTCCAGGATGGCGACGACCTCGTGCCCGTCGTGCTCCGCTCGACCGACGCGCTCGCGGGCGCCGAGGCGCTGGACCGGCTGGAGCTGTTCAGCCAGCAGACCGGCCAATCCGTTCCGTTTGGCCAGGTGGCCACGTCCGAGGTCGTCTACGAGCCGGGTCTGATCCAGCGCTACAACGGCCAGCGGGCGCTCACCGTCCGCGCCGACCTCTCGCCCTCCGCCGGGCTGTTCGTGACGCCGTTCTCAGTCCAGGCCGACCTCGATGGCTACCTCGACGAGGCGCGCGCGTCGTGGGCGCCGGGCGTCACGTCCGAGTACGGTGGCATCATCGAGGAGAGCGTGGACTCGCAGAACGCCATCAACGCCAAGGGGCCCATCGCGCTGGTCGTGATCCTGCTGCTGCTGGTGCTCCAGTTCAACGCGCTCCGCGAGCCGCTGATCGTGCTGTTGACACTCCCGTTCGCGTTCGTCGGGACTACGCTCGGGATGCTCGTCTCGGGATACGCGTTCGGGTTCATGCCGCTCCTGGGCACGATCGCGCTCATCGGCATCCTGATCAACAACGCGGTCGTGCTGCTGGACCGGCTCGTGATCGAGCGGCGGCGGGGGCTCGCGGCCGAGCAGGCCGTGCTCCACGCCTCGCAGCAGCGGCTCCGGCCGATCCTGCTCACGGCTGCGACGACCTCGGCGGGGCTCATCCCCCTCTGGGTCGCCGGGAGCCCGCTCTTCGCGCCGATGGCCGTGGCGCTCCTCTTCGGCCTCGTCATCGCGACCGCGCTCACGCCGGGGCTGGTGCCGGTGCTCTACGCGCTCGTCTACCGCCTCGACTTCTCCGAGGTCGAGTACGACCCAGACCCCGAGCGGACGCCAGAGGCCGCGGACGTAGAGACGTATGCACAGGAACCCACACAGGTCACCTCGGCCGACGAGCCGCACGGCGACGGGGCGGTGGGGGACATACCTGTCCGCGAGCCGGTCCCGATGGACGCGCCCGCTGGCGCCTCTGCCAACGGGTCGGGGTCCGGTCCGTCGCACGGGTCCCCGCCGGAGGCCTCTGGCGGGAACGAGGCCACCGGGACCTGACGTCTTCCGACCCACGTCCCTAGCCTCATCGGACATCCCCCAATCTGATGTCT
Organism: Bacteroidota bacterium; assembly: GCA_038744895.1. Classification (GTDB taxonomy): domain Bacteria; phylum Bacteroidota; class Rhodothermia; order Rhodothermales; family Rubricoccaceae; genus Rubrivirga. The sequence continues at coordinate 23,285 of JBCDLV010000010.1, forward strand.
GCTGACGCTCTCGACCGCGTCGAAGTCGCCTCCGTCTCCGAACTCCGAGAGTGGCTCGACGCCCACCACGGCCAGGACGAAAGCATCTAGCTCGTGACCTACGAGAAGGCCGCTGGCGACCGCTACGTCTCGCGCGACCCGGTGCTCGACGAACTCCTCTGCGTCGGGTGGATCGACGGCGCCCGTCGCCTCTTCCGCACGGCCTGGACACCCCGCTGGCGCGCGCCAGCGGATTCCGGACCCCCAGGAGATCCTCGCCACTGCCCTCTGGCGATGCCGCGTCCTCCTGTCTCTCCGCCAGCGGGGCCTACCAGGCGATCTCGTAGTTGAGGCCGCTGCCGATGCCGCGACGCCCGCTGTACTCCGTCTGCGCCGAGAGCCACTGCAGCAGCTGGTAGTCGAGCGTGAGCAGGATCGGCAGGCGTTCCTGCTCGCGCGTGTTGTCGCCGATGGGCGTTACGAAGCCGGCGGTCCAGAAGAGGCGATTCGAGACATAGTCCCCGACGCGCACGATCAGGTCACCGCCCTCGTAATCGATCTGGGCCAGCTCCAGCCCGAAGTTGCGGCTGGCGAAGCCCTCGACGATGTTCGAGAAGGCCCCGCTGGCGGCGCCTAACGCCAGCCCGCCTGCGGCTCCGGCCGAGACGGCCTCGTCGGCGAGGCGCCCCGTGGCGATGAGCGACACGATATCGGCCTGTTCCAAGGCTGGGTTGGCCGAGAAGCGGATGGCGAGGTCCTCGTTGAAGCGGCCGTCCACGCCGAGCGTGATCGTGGCCGAGGACTGGCCCGCGAGCGAGCCGGGCAATCGAATCTCCAGCTCGGCCGCGAGGTCTACGAGGGCCGCCAGCGGGTCCCCGTTGAAGGTGATGGTGCCGCGCTGGACCTCGAACTGGCGGTTGAGGGTCTCGACCGAGCCGCGAACGAGATCCACGCGGCCGAACAGGCGGCTGCTCTCGGCGAAGGGACGCTTGCGCGCGTCCACGTCGCCTTCGAACTCCACGTCGAAGGCGAGGCCCTGATTGGAGCGGAGCCAGACGTTGCGCCGGATCTCGACGGTGAGGTCGTAGTCGAGGGCATCGACGAATTGGCTCACGGCGGTGTCGCGGGCGGTGATCACGCGGCCGAACCGGGCCTCGACCTCGCGGATCTGCTCGGGCGTCAGCGTGACGGCCTCCAACTCGGGCGGTACCAGTTCGTCGGTGAGGTAGATGTCACCCTCCGCCAGCACGACCGACCCGCGCAGCACCGGGCGGTCCAGCGTGCCCGTCAGCCGAAGTGGCGCGCGCGCGCCATCGAGCACGAGCCCGTCGTAGGTCCGCGTGTCCATCGCCACGAAGTTGTTCGGCGTGATGGTCAGGTCGAACTCGCCGACGGAGAGCTCCCGCAGGCGCACCTCCCCGTCCACGTCGAGCGCTGTGCGCCCACTGCGGCCCAGGATGCGGACATCGTCGAGGACGATCCGGTCGTTCTGGAACGTGAGGTCTGCGAGGATGGGCTCGTAGGTGCGCCCGGTGGCCACCACGCCGAGCCGCCCGTCGGTGATCGTGGCGACGCCGTCGAGCCGGGGGGCCGCCTGGGTGCCTTCGATGCGGAGGTCGAGCCGGAGCGTTCCGCCGAGGGCGTTGTAGGCGCGGTCGTCGAGGAAGGGCCGCGCCCAGGCGATGGGGAACGCGTCGGCGCGGGCCACCAGCGACACCTCGGCGCTGGCGTCCGAGGTCGCCCCGCCAGCGGGGCCGTCCGCGAGCGTGAACGCCAGCGGGACCGTGCCGTCGACGGTCAGCATCTCGCCGTCGACGTGGGTCAGCGTCGCGTCGAGTCGGAGCGACCCGTCGGCGTAGGTCACGTCGGCGTCGAGTGACCCGACCCGGCGCCCGTTGGAGGTCAGGTCGTCCAGAACGACGGTGCCGTCGATGAGTGGCGCCTCGGCCGGACCGCTCAGGACGAGCGTCGCCGAGAGGTCGCCGCCGAGGGCTTCCAGGTTCACGAAGTCCGTGAGCCCGCCGATGGCGAGGTTTTCGACGGTCACGATGAGGTCTTGATCGCCCAGGAAGTCGATCCGCCCGTCCACGGCCACTCGCTCTGTCCCTCGATCCGTCGAGGCGAGGAAGCCGCGGATGCCGATGAGCCCGTTGTCCACGGTGATCTCTGCCGGCTGGAGCAGGTTCCAGGTCGCGTCGTCGATGCGAAAGCGGCCCCGTTCGAGCTCGATGCCGTTCGTCTCTAGGTCCACGCGAGCCGAGAGGTCGAGGTCGCGCCGGTCGTCGACCAGGACCGAGCCGTCCACGAGGAGGTCGCCGCGGTCCGTGCGCAGCCGCGCGTTGCCCTGGCGGACCTGGATGGGCTTGCCGCCCTCAGGCCGTTGCGAGAACTGATCGAACGACGCCCGGACTTCGCCGTCGAACGCGTCCAGCCCCAGAGAGTCGGCCGCGGCGCGGTCCCAGCTGGCGTCGAGGGCCGTGTTGAGTCCGGTCACGGCGTACGTGACGGTCTCCGTCTGCCCAGAGAGCGTCTCTGCGGTCTGGGAGTAGACGAACTGGCGGGCCTCGCTAGTCCCGATGATGCGAAGCGGGGCACCCGGATCGGATTCGGCGCGGAGTACGAACGTGCCTTGCTCCAGTCCGAGCGTCCCATCGCCCTCGGCCACCAGGGGAGCGAGGCTTTCGACCTCCCCCTCGATGCCGAAGTCCGACGCCGCCTGCACGTCGAAGAGGGCGAGCACGCCGCCGCCGCGCGCGTCGATCAGGTCGCTGTCCACGAGGAGCGTGTCCACGCGGAGGACCCCGCTGGCGAGCCCGAACTGCGCGCGGAGCGTGTCGAGGGCCACCGGGCCCACCACAGAGGACCGGCTGGCGACGGAGCCGCCGAGGGTCATCGTCTCTGGGTCCGTGCCCCGGCCCGCGACGTCGAAGGCCGTCGTGAGGCGAAGCGGCTGCTCCGGAGGCAGGTCGAGCAGGAGCGCCACGTCGAGACGATCGGTCGTGCCCTGGAGGTCGTAGCTCGGGACCTCGTCGAACGGCCGGCCACCGAAGGTGGCGTCTAGCCGCCCGCCCTCGGCCACGCCAGGGTCCGGGAAGGGGCTCGCCAGCTGAGCCTCTAGCGACCCGTCCAACGCACCGTCCTGGAGCGCGAACACGACGCGACCGTCCTCCACCTCGGCATCGCCGATGCGGGAGGGCTGCAGCGTCACGGTCCCGCTGGCGGAGGCTGTGGAGAGGTCCGGGAGCCCCGCGATGGATCCGCTGAAGCACCCA
>JBCDLV010000011.1:0-26032 GCA_038744895.1 Bacteroidota bacterium
CGCACTCTGCACCTTCGCCGGTGCCCGGTTCACCTCGTCGGCCAGGACGATGTTGGCGAAGATGGGCCCCTTCTTGACCAGGAAGTTGCCCTCCGCCTGGTTGAACACGAGCGTGCCGAGGAGGTCCGCCGGCAGCAGGTCCGGCGTGAACTGGATGCGCTGGAAGCGGGCGTCGATAGCCTGCGCCAGCGTCGACACGGTGAGCGTCTTGGCGAGGCCGGGCACACCTTCGAGCAGCACGTGGCCCCCGGTAAGTAGCCCGATCAGCAGGCGCTCGACCATCTGGCTCTGCCCGACGACGACGCGGCCGACCGATTCGAGAAGTCCCGGGACGAACTGCGCGTACTGGGCGACCCGCTCCGTCAGCGCACCGAGATCCGGTGTCGAGGCGGTGGGCTCGCCCGCTGGCGCGGCGGCGGGGGGAGGGGTCTCCGGGTCGGTCATGGGCAGTCGGAATGCATCGGCGCGGGGACGCGCCAGCGGAGGATACGCCGGGGGCTCAGCCCGCTGGCAGCTCCGTGTGCAGCTACGCGCCGAGGATCTGTCCGTCCGGGTCGGCGCCGTTGAGGAAGTCGGCTACGGTCATCCGGCGCTTGCCCTGGCGCTGGAGCTCCCGCACCTCGACCGCACCCTCACTGCAGGCGACGAGCATCCGCCCGTCGGCCACGGTGATCGTCCCCGGCGGGCCGCTGAGTGCGCCAGCGGGGCGCGTGCGGAGGATCTTGAGCGTCTCGTCCTGCCAGGCAGTCCAGGCCCCGGGGTACGGCGAGAGCGCGCGGACGTGGTTGTGGACGGCGCCAGCGGGCTGCGACCAGTCGATCTCGGCGTCGTCGCGGAAGATCTTCGGCGCCGGGCTGGCGAGCGCGTCGTCCTGCGGCTGGGCCTCGGCGGTGCCGTCGAGGATGCGGCGCGTGGTCTCGACGACGGCCTCGGCGCCGATCTGCGCCAGCCGGTCGTGGACGTCGCCCGCGGTGTCGTCCGGGCCGACAGGAATCGACCTGCGCAGAATGACGGCGCCCGTGTCGACGGTCCGCTGAAGGAAGAAGGTGGTAACACCCGTCTCGGTCACACCGTCCATGAGCGCGCGCTGGATGGGTGCCGCGCCTCGATACGCAGGCAGCAGCGATCCGTGGAGGTTGAATGCGCCCTTGCCGGCCAGCTCGTAGACCTCAGGCGGCAAGATCCGGAAGGCGACGACGGCCATCACCTCGGGCTCCAGCTCCGCCAGCTGGCGCACGAACGCGGGGTCCTTGAGCGACTCGGGTTGGAAGACCGGCAGGCCGTGGCGCTCGGCGGCCTGCTTGACGGCACTCGCGCGGACCTTCTGGCCGCGCCCGGCCGGCTTGTCCGGGACCGTCACGACCCCCGCTGGCGCCAGTCCGGCGTCGACGAGGGCGTCGAGCGAGGGCACGGCGAAGTCCGGCGTTCCCATGAAGACGATGCGGGCCATCAGGCCGTCCCCGTCGAGCCGAATCCGCCCGCGCCGCGCTCGGTCTCTTCCAGCGACTCGACCGGGACGAACCGAACCGGCACGTAGCGAGCGACAACGAGCTGTGCGATCCGCTCGCCCCGGGTGACCTCGAACGGCTCGGGGCCATGGTTGACGAGGATCACCTTGCACTCGCCGCGGTAGTCGGCGTCGATGGTGCCCGGGCTGTTGAGTACGGTGACGCCGTGCCTCGCCGCCAGGCCAGATCGTGGGCGGACTTGCCCCTCGGTGCCCTCCGGCAGCGCGATCTGGAGTCCCGTTGGCACGAGGGCGAACGCGCCAGGGGCGAGCGTCAGGGGCTCGTCCGTGGGCACGGCCGCGCGGAGGTCGAGGCCGGCCGCATCGGGCGTGGCGTGGGCCGGCAGGTCAAGGCCTTCGCCGTGCGGCAGCACGGTGAGGGCAACATCGGTCGGGTGCAGCATCGGTCGGGTCGAAACGACAGCCCCGCTGGCGGGGCAGACGCCAGCGGGGCACAGGAGCGAGACGGAAGCTAGGGCTACTCGATGTCGCCCATGAGCTTCTTGACGGGCGGCGCCAGCAGGAGCGCGACCACGCCACCGCCGCCGACGATCATCGCCACCGTGGCGAACGCGCTCGACGGGTCGTCGCCGATCTGGCCGGCCACCAGGCCCGCGATCAGGTTGCCGAGGGCCGTCGCCACGAACCACATGCCCATCATCTGCCCGACCCGGCTCTTCGGCGCCAATTTGGTCATCGAACTCAGGCCGACGGGGCTCAGGCAGAGCTCGCCGACGGTGAAGAAGAAGTACGTCACGACGAGCCAGGCGGGAGAGACCGGGTTGTCCGGCGTCGCGTTGGCCGAGCCCCACGCCAGGACGAAGAACCCGACGGCGAGCCCCACGAGGCCGAGTGCAAACTTGACCGGAATGCTCGGGTTCGCGCTCCGCCGCGCGAGCCACACCCACACGCTTCCAAAGATGGGCGCGAAGATGACGATGAACAGGGGGTTGATAAGCTGGAGCGTACTCGCCGGCACGACCGTCCCGAGGATGTCCCGGTCGGTGAGGTCGCGAGCGAACAGGTTGAGCGACGTGCTCGCCTGCTCGAACCCGCTCCAAAAGAGCGCCGCCAGCACGAACAGCCACGCGATCACGCCAAGCCGCTTCTTCTCGACCGTCGAGTGGCCGCCAGCGGTGATGACGTAGGCGAAGAACGCCGCCACGACGAGCACCACGACCACACCGAGCGAGCCCGCGAGCTCCTCGAGCGTCAGCCCGATCGTTCCCGACGACATCAGCAAGCCAAACAGCCCGATGACGATCACCGCGCCCGCCGAGGCCAGGTAGAACGTCCGCTCGCGCCTGCTGGCGATGTCGGGGGCCACGCCGGCCGGCCGGTCCCCCACGCCAGCCAGGTGCCGGGCACCCAGCCGGTACTGCAAGAGCCCGAGCAGCATGCCGAACCCGGCCAGCGAGAACCCGAGGTGCCAGTTGCCGGCGTAGGAGAAGTCTCCGATCGCGAACCCTTCCCCGATAAGGCCACACAGGAGAGGGCCGGCCATCGCTCCGATGTTGATTCCCATGTAGAAGATGGAGAACCCAGCATCGCGACGGGCACCGCCCTCGGGGTACAGGTCGCCCACAACCGACGACACGTTGGGCTTCAGGAAGCCGGTGCCGATCGCGACGAGCGCCAACCCGAGGAAGAACGTCGGTTGCTCCGGCAGGCCGACGAGCGGCGCGGCCATGACGAAGTGGCCGAGCGTGATGATCACACCGCCGACGAAGATGGCCTTCTTCTGTCCCCACACGTTGTCCGCCACCCAGCCACCCGGGAGCGAGAGCACGTAGACGAAGAAGAAGTAGAGGCCCGCGATCGCATTCGCCGGTCCCTCCTCGAATCCAAAGCCAGGGTTCTCACCGGCGGCAATGGCCGTCATAAACAGGACGAGGAGCGCGCGGAGGCCGTAGTAGGAGAACCGCTCCCACATCTCGGTGAAGAACAGCGTCGACAGCCCGCGCGGGTGGCCGAACCACTGCTCGCCCGCTGTGGACGCCGCGCCAGCGGAGGAGGAGTCGGGACCGGTTGCCATATGGAGTCGGGGGAGGGTGTGAGCCGGGAGACGCCCCGACAAAGCCGGACGAAGATACCGTGGGGTCACGAGGTTCTCAGGAAACACCCTACACCTGCTGGCGCCTCGGCTTACCGGTCATCCTAGCGGGGCGAGGCCGCACCAGCGGGATGGTGGCCCGAAGCGAGCGCCGCCTGCGACCCTACGCGCCGCCGCCCAGAACCCGCGACGCCAGCTGGTGTGGCGTGCGCTCCTCGGGGTCCAGCTGGCGGAGCGCCTCGGCCAGCGTCGTGCCCCGCGAGCCCCAGAAGTCCCGCCGCCACTGTGCCTCCACGAGGCGCCGGACGCGTCGCCGCAAGCGCTCCGCTCGGATCTCGTCCCACGACATCGCCAGCTGGCGACGGTGCGCGTCGAGCGTCTCGGCGAGGGCGTCGATGCCCTCGCCCCGTGATGCCGACGTCTTGACGACGGGCGGCGCCTCGATCTCGCGGAGGTGGAGCATGGCCCGCAGCGCCCGGACGAGCGCGCCGGCCTCCGGCTTGTCGGCTTTGTTGACGCAGAACACGTCGGCGACTTCCATCAGCCCGGCCTTCATGGCCTGCACGGCGTCGCCGGACTCGGGGACGAGCACCACGAGCGTCGTGTCGGTCGCCTCGGCGACGTCGATCTCGCCCTGTCCCACGCCGACCGTCTCGACGATCACCACGTCGTACCCGGCGGCGTCGAGCACGTCGCAGGCTGCCTCCGTCGCCTCACTCAGTCCGCCGAGCGCGCCGCGCGCCGCCAGGCTGCGCACGAACACGCCGTCGTCCTCGGCCCAGCGGTCCATGCGGACACGGTCGCCCAGGAGCGCGCCGCCCGTAAACGGGCTCGACGGGTCGACGGCGACGACGGCCACACGGTCACCCCGCTGGCGGAAGGCCTCGACGAGCCGGTCCGTGAGTGTGGACTTGCCCGCGCCAGGAGGACCCGTCACGCCGATGCGCCAGCTGCGACCAGTGCTCGGGTAGAGGGCATCGACGAGGGCGCCGGCACCGGGCAGGCCATTTTCGACGGCTGTCAGCGCGCGGGCGATGGCGCGGCGGCGGCCGGAGAGAACGTCGGGGGCGAGAGCAGAGGCGTCGAGCACAGTGCAAGATCGCCCCAGACGGAGCCCCCACTCGCCGCGCACGCCTCGGGCTATTCGCCTCCAGCAAGGCGGCTGATGGCGAAGTAGCCCTGAAGCGTGCGGATCTCGACGGAGATCGAGCCGGGAGCCGTCGCGCCGCGCGGCACGTCCCACGAGGCGATAACGCTGTACGCTCCGCCCGAGCCCTCGAGGGCCGTCACCGGGACGTCTCGGAGGGTCCGGTTCGCGAGCATCTCCGGCTCGGCGAGGGCGTCGAACGCGCCGCTCTGCTGGAACGCCGCCCGGTCGTAGGCCACGCCGTCCACGGTGACCGGCTCGTGGAAGTAGTCGAGGAGGCGGTCCCGGTCGCCACTCGCCAGCGCCTCCTGGAACGACGCCCAGAACGTGTCGATCTGCGCGAACGGGCTGGCGGCGTCTGCCGGGATCACTGCGGTCCCCTCCGACAGCACATTGTCGAGGGTGTCGGCCACAGCGACATCCGGTTCGGGCTCTACTGAGAGTGCCGCGTCCATCCTGGACGTATCCGGGGCACAGGCGATGAGGACGAGGGAGACGAAGCTGGCAATCGCGAGGCGCATGACGTCGGGTGGAGGGCCTCGCCAAGGTGAGGGCTCATCCAGACTCACGACCTAGCCTGGAGAACCGCTTTCTCGGATCGGCCCGCTACTTCTCGCCCTCGACCGGGTTGTCCACACGCCTGTCCACGATGTGGACGGCTCGCTCCTTCGCTCAGCCGGCCGTCAGGTCGGCTTGGGCTATCGAGCGCCAGCGGTCCCACTCTCCATCCTCGATCCTCCAACCGTCTCCCCCGCCCCGCCTAGCTTTTCGGCTCGCACTCCGAAGCCCCATGTCCGAGCCTCGCCTCACGCCCATCGACGCCCCCACCCACGGCGACCGCACCGACACGTGCGGTGCGCTTCGCGAAGGCGACGCCGGCCGCACCGTCGTGCTCAAGGGCTGGGTCGACCAGCTCCGCAACTTCGGCGGGCTCAACTTTGTCGACCTGCGCGACCGCTACGGCCTCACGCAGCTCGTCTTCTCGCCCGAGTTGAACGCCGAGTTGGCGGCGCTCGCGGAGAAGCTCCGGATGGAGGATGTGGTCTCGGTGCGCGGCGAGGTCCGCGTACGCGAGCGCAAGAACCCGGAGATGGACACGGGCGATGTCGAGGTGTACGTCTCGGACGTGGAGGTGCTGGCGGTCTCTGACACGCTGCCGTTCGTCGTGTCCGAGAACGACAAGAAGGCCACCCGGCCGGGCGAGGCCCTCGCGCTGAAGTACCGCTATCTCGCGCTTCGCCAGTCGGCCCTGCAGCACAACCTGATGCTGCGGTCGCGGCTCTACCAGTCCGTGCGGAGCTACTTCCACGAGCACGCCTTCGCCGAGGTCGAGACGCCGGTCCTCATGAAGTCGACGCCGGAGGGTGCGCGCGACTACCTCGTGCCGAGCCGCGTCCACCCCGGCCGGTTCTACGCGCTCCCGCAGAGCCCGCAGACGTACAAGCAGATCCTGATGATGGCGGGCTTCGACCGCTATGTCCAGATCACGAAGTGCTTCCGCGACGAGGACCTCCGCGCCGACCGCCAGCCGGAGTTCACCCAGATCGACGTCGAGATGACGTTCGCGACGGAGGAGATGATCTACGGCCTCGTCGAAGGGCTCATCCAGCAGGTCTGGCGAGACACGCGCGGCATCGAGATCACGACGCCGTTCCCGCGAATGCCGTACGCGGACGCCATTCGCCGCTTCGGTTCCGACAAGCCTGACCTCCGCTTCGGCATGGAGATCGCCGACGTCTCGGCGCACGCCAGCGGGTCCGGCTTCGGTGTGTTCGAGCGCATCCTGGAGGACGGCGGCGCGGTCGTCGCGATCCGTGTCGAGGGCGAGGGCGACCGCGGCCGCAAGCCGATGGACAAGCTGGACAAGGACATCGTGCGGAAGCAGATTGGCGCCGGTGGCCTGTTCTACGCCAAGCTGCCCGCCAGCGGCGAGGCCTTCAGCCAGTCGGTCAAGGACGAGGTGTTCGGCCGCGACCGCATGCAGGCCATCATCGACCAGGTCGGTGCCGAGGCCGGCGACCTCGTGCTCGTGCTGGCAGGCGAGGCCCCGAAGGTCTTCGAGCAGATGGGCGACCTCCGCCTCCACATGGCCCGCGAGATCGGACTCGTGCCCGCTGGCGCCGACGGCCCCTGGAAGTTTCTCTGGGTCACCGACTTCCCGCTCCTGGAGTGGGATGAGGAGAGCGGGCGCTACCACGCCATGCACCACCCGTTCACGGCGCCCACGGGCGAGGACATCGCCAAGCTGGCGGACGATCCCGGCGCGGTCCGCAGCCAGGCCTACGACCTCGTGCTCAACGGATCCGAGATCGGCGGTGGCTCGATCCGCATTCACCGCTCGGACGTCCAGAGCCGGATGTTCGAGCTGCTGGGCATCGACGCTGAGGAAGCGGAGCGGCGGTTCGGGTTCCTCCTCGATGCGCTCCGCTACGGCGCGCCCCCACACGGCGGCATCGCCCTCGGCCTCGACCGCATGGTGATGCTGCTCACTGGCGCCGCCAGCTTGCGCGACGTGATCGCGTTCCCCAAGACGCAGCAGGCGACCGAGCTGATGTCGAGCGCACCCGATGTCGTCGACCCCGAGCAGCTCGCCGAGCTCCACATCGAGACGACGGCCGACGCGCCGGACATCGATGCTACCGGCCCGCTCGCCGCCGACCCGGCCTAGCGTCCCGCTGGCGGAGGCGCTACGCCGACGTCAACGAGGCCTAGCGGCGGCCCCGCCCACCCGACCGGCCACCTCCATGACGGCCGCGCTGCGCGCTGTTCGCCTTCTGGCGGTTTTTGTGCCCCTTCGGGTTTGAACGCTTTTTCGGACGGGTCAGCGCTGCCTCTGGCGCCGGCGGCTCGAACCCGTCGTAGCGGACCTGTTCGATTCGGCGACCCGTGTGCTTCTCGATGGCCGCCAACTGGTCGGTCTCGGCGGCCGAGACAAAGGTGATCGCGTCGCCCGTCGCCTCGGCCCGGCCCGTCCGCCCGATGCGGTGGATATAGTCCTCCGGGGCCGCGGGCGCGTCGAAGTTGACCACGTGCGACACGCCCGGCACGTCGATCCCGCGCGCGGCGATGTCGGTCGCCACCATGATCTGGAACTGGCCCGACTCGAATCCCTTGAGCGCGCGCTGGCGCTGGCCCTGGCTCCGGTTGGAGTGGATCGCCACGGCGTCGTAGCCGGCCCGGTCGAGCTTTTTCCGGATGCGGTCGGCCCGGTATTTCGTCCGCGAGAAGACGATCATGCGCTCGACCGGCTCGTTGTCCAGCAGGTGATGCAGGAGCGCCTGCTTGTCGGTTTCGGCGACGCGGACGGCCTGTTGCGAGACGGTCGCGGCCGGGTCGCGTCGCTCGCCCACCTCGACGGTCTCGGGCTCGTACAGGATGCTCCGCGCGAGGGCCTGGATGGGCGGCGGCATGGTCGCCGAGAACAGCATCGTCTGGCGCTGCTCTGGCACGGCCGCCACAATCCGGCGCACGTCCTTGACGAAGCCCATGTCGAACATCCGGTCGGCCTCGTCGAGCACCAAGATGTCGACCCAAGACAGGTCGAGAGCGCCCTCGCCCAGAAAGTCCAGGAGCCGGCCCGGCGTGGCGACTACAACGTCGACCCCGTTGCGGAGCGCCGTCCGCTGTGTGCCCTTGCCCACGCCGCCGTAGACGGTCGCCGTCCGAAGCCTGGTGTGCTGCCCGTAGGCCGCGACGGCCTCGGTGACTTGGATCGCCAGCTCGCGCGTCGGGCAGACGACGAGGGCGCGGACCGGCCGGCGCTTGCCGCCGAGCGGCTCCTTGACGAGGTAGTCCAGGATGGGGAGGACGAACGCGGCGGTCTTGCCCGTGCCGGTCTGGGCCACGCCCACGACGTCCACACCGTCGAGGGCGAGGGGCAAGGCAGCGGCCTGGACGGGCGTGGGCGACGTGTAGCCGGCGTCGCGGACGCCCCGGAGGACGGAGGGGGCGAGCCCGAAGGCGTCGAACGAGTCGGGCATGGTCCGAGGGGACAGGGCCGCGTCGAGACGCACAGGTGCGGGTCACCTGCTGCCACCGCGGGACCTCAAGGTCGGAGACCCCGCGCCGGAGTGCCTTCCCGCGCCCTTCGCGGACGTTCGATCGGCGTAGACGGGCCGCCGACGCCGGGTCGTTAGGGCGCCACTGCCACGCGGCAGCGTCGGAAGCGCTGAGCGCACGGATCTCGGCGAGGCCGCCTACGACTCTGCCCGCACTGGCGGAGCCGGTCTGCCAGCGCGCGGCGTCCTACGCCTCCGGCCGGCCGACGGAAGACCGAGGACCGGAGTCGCCCAGCACCCGACCCGCTGGCGGGTAGCGTGCGCGCTCTGTGGACGGAACCCCAGGCATGACGTGCTGTCGGATCAAAGAATCCCATCCGCAACCCGTGTCCGAGTCCTCTGTAGCCAAGAGCGTGCGCAGGCGTGACCGTTCGGTTCACATCGCCACCAGCTTCGACGGTGCCGATGCGTGGGATCGTGAACAGCAGCGTCTCATGACACCAGACGAGCGGCGCGATGCAGCCCGAGAACTGCGCGCGCGCGCGTTTCCCATGGACGCCCCCGACATTCGCGCCTGTCACGGGCGATGAACGCCACACAGTTCTCGCCCGATACCTGGGAGCTTCTACAACTGCTGTCGCGGCACGAGGTGATGTATGTGATCGTCGGCGGGGAAGCCGTCATCCACTACGGGCACGTCCAACTGACAGGCAACATTGACGTGTTCTGCGGCACCAGTCGCGACAACACGGACCGGTTGTACGCTGCGCTGCTGGAATTCTGGGGCGGCGATGTCCCTGGCGTCGATGGCGCCGACGACCTCCGGCCTGGAGATCAGATCCTCCAGTTTGGGCGCCCACCCAACCGAATCGACCTGCTCACGTCAATCAGTGGCGTGACGTTCGAGGACGCATGGTCAGCACGGGAGTGCGTGGTTGCCGACGATGGGACGCCGGTCTATGTCATCTCTCGGGATCAGCTTATCCAGAACAAAGAGGCATCGGGGCGCCCGAAGGATTTGAGCGATGCGGCCTTCCTGCGCGGCCAGGCACCAAGCAGCGAGTAACGGACCCGACCCGCTGGCGGAGACGTTACTCCACGGTGCGCTCGTAGACCACGGGCGCGCCCGGCCCCTCTACGACGCTGCTGTCCGGCGCCAGCTGGCGGTCCCACACGGAGAGCGTCCCCTCCTCGATCACGAGGGCCAGCGCCGACTGCTCGGCCGCCGCCGCCTGCGGAGGGCACGTGCCCTCGGTCGAGCCGGCATAGTCGCCGGGTCCGATCCGCCGAAAGGTGATCGCGCAGGCCTCGTCGGCGCGCAGGTCCCCGGGCGCGAGTCCCGCCAGCGGGTCCGGTCCGCTGGCGCCGTCGGACAGCGCGTGCGGAGTCGCGACGTAGTGACTCGGACCGGCGAACGCGACGCGGTAGGCCACCGGGGACGATGCCGCCGCACCCCGCGCCTGGCGCTCGACGACGACCCAGAGCCCATCCTGGTCCTGCCACACCCGCTGGCCTCGCCACACGTCGCCAGCTGACGAGCGGTAGGTACCCGCAAGCGCAGACGCCACCTGGTCCGGACCGGGATCGACATGGTCCTCGACGTAGCCGTCGGGGCGGCCACCGGAGCCGTCGGCGCACGCCGCGAGCAGAGCTACGAGGCCGACGGCGGGTAGCACGCGACGCGTCATAGGATCTGCCCGCTGGCGGCAGGACGGGCCGCGGCTCTGGCGCCGGCGGCCTTCGATTCGGTCGGTTGCGATCTTCGCGCCTAGGCGTCTGGGCGGCCCGCGTCGCGCATGCCGGCCAGGGCGTTCAGGTCGACCGCACGGAGGGCGTCTTCGAGTTCATCGTCGGTGACGCCTGAGCCGGTCACCTCCACGTGGAAGCGCTCCGCCACGAGAAGGCTGAACTCGCCAGCCTGCGCCTCGGTGTCGTAGGACCGATAGCCACGCTGGCCGCCGAACTCGACGGTCCGCTCGTAGGTGGAGCCCGACTCCCGATCGATGTCGGCCAGGGTCCATCCCAGGCCAAACATGGTCACCTGCGGGATGGCACCGAAGTCGTGGATGGCGATGTCGATCTGCTTGCCGTCCTCGTTGGCGTAGGGCGCCTCGATGCGCGAGATGGCGAAGCCCATTGCGGCATCGGTCGAGCCTTCGGTGTCGCCCTGTGCCAGCCCAGCGACCTCGCCGGGGAGCAGCTCGCGAAGCTCGCGGAAGTTGACCGGCTCCGCTGGCGGGCGCTCGGCGGCCTCCTGCATCTCCTCCATGGTGTCCTGGAACTCCTGCACGCGGCCGAGGATGCCCGGCTCGCCGGTCTCTTCGACCTCGCCATCGAAGTCACCCTCGTCACCGCCACCTCCGCACGCAGCAAGAGGCAGAACGAGGAGAGCCGTCAGAGCAAGTGGAAGCGCGCGCATGGGGGAAGCGGTGTGAGTGCACCCTAGACTACGCAGTTCCGTCCGATTTCAGGTCACGCCCATCGGGGCAACCTGCACGGGTCCGCCAGCGGGGCGCCTACGAGTCGGCGGGAGGCGTCCACCGGAGGACGGTCAGCTGGCCCGTCCCGTCGCTGCCGTAGACGTAGCCCGCTGGCGAGGGCAGCGTGACGCCCCAGTTGCCGTCCATCGTGACATCGTCGTGCTTCGCGTACGTGTCATGGCGCGCGACGACGGTCGGGTTGGCGAGGTCGGCCAGGTCGAGGACGTAGACGCCGGCGGTGTAGTGCGAGAGGAACGCGAAGCGGCCGCGGACGAGCGCGTTGTGCGCGATCCGGTTGGCGCCGAGCCACTCGCCGACCAGCTCCGGATTGTCGAGGTCGGAGATGTCCCACACCTTGACGGTCTTCTCCGCGGTCTCCTCTGTCGTGACCACGTGGCGTCCGTCATCGGTCGGCCACACGTTGTGGACGTAGCCGGCGTTGGGCACCGTCACACGCGTCAGCATCTGCGGTGCGTCCTTGTCGCTCACATCCCAGATCGAGAACGTCGGGTTGCGGCCCTCGGCCACGTAGACGCGGTCCTCGTGGGCATAGATGTCGTGGACGTCGCCCACGTCGAGGCGCGCGACCACCTCCGGGGCCACCGGGTCGGCGAGGGACAGCACGACGACCGTCGAGCCATCCGAGTCGAGCACGTACGCGTGCCCGGTGGCCGTGTCGATCGAGAGGTTGTGACTGGACACGAGCGCGTCGTCCGGCCCGCGGATGACGGCCACCTCCTCGGCGCGCTCGGGCAACCCCGACAGGTCGATGATCTGGAGCCCCTCGCTCGGGCCATACGCCTCGGTCACGACGTAGGCGTATGGCCCGTACGTCTTGATGTCACGCCAGTACCACCGGGCGCCCTCCGTGGGCCCTGGAATCCGGGCGACCACCTCCAGGCTCGGGACGGCCACGATCGAGACGCCCTCGATCTCGCCCATGATGGCGTACTCGGCGCCGTCCGGAGCGACGTAGCCCCACACGTCGGAACCACCGGTCTCCAGCGAATCGGTCACGATGGCGGGCAGGTCGACGGTGCCGACGAGGTCGAGTTGCTGGGCGCTGGCCGGGGCAGCCGCCAGCAGGACGGCGACGAGGAGGCGGCGGGACATGGTGCTCTGAGTCAGGGTATCGGAGTGTACGATTCCGCGCACGTTCGCCCGTGCCAGGTCAGGGCTTCCCGCTGGCGCATCGCCTGGAGACCACGGGCCGTCCGTCACAGAACGGACAGGGCCTGCGAAGGCCGCCAGCAGGTCGAGTCGCCAAGCGGACGGTGCAGCCCGTCTAGATTCTGGCGGCATGGCCCGATCGACTCCCCCCTCCCCTCTACCGCCTGCCTTGGCGGCACCGCTGGCGGAGCTAGCGCTGCATCAGCTCTCGCAGGCCGGATTCGGCGATGCCGACGCGACGGGCCAGACGGAAGTCGCCATCGTCGCTGAGGCCCTAGGTGTTCCCGCGGGTCTTCTGCTCCTGACGGATGGGCGCCAGCGGACTCTCCAGATCGCCGCGGCCGCCGGGTGGACGCCACCGACGTCCGAGATCGCCGTCGAGGGCGTTCTCGCGGATGCCCTCTCTCAGGAGGGATGTCATGCGCTCCGCCCCGTTCCACCCGTGCTGGCGTCCGCTGGCGTTCGCGGCGGGCTGGCGACTCGGATTGGAACGGCAGCCCGTCCCGTTGGGCTCCTCGTCGCGCTGCCCTCTGAGCCCGCGTCTTTCTCTTCAGAAGCCCGTCAGTTTCTCGGGTCCGCGGCGGCGGCGCTACGCGCCCGGTTCGCGCTCGGCGAGACCCATCGCCAGCTGGAGGAGAGTCGTGCCCGGGCGCTGGCTGTGCTCGATACGACCGTCGACGGCGTCATCACGATCGACACGGAGGGGCAGATCGAGAGCTTCAACGCGGCTGCCGAGGCCATCTTCGGCTACGGTGCCGACGAGGTCATCGGGTACAACGTCCGAATGCTGATGCCGGAGCCGTACCGTTCCGAGCACGATGGGTATGTGGAGAGCTACCGCCGGACGGGCCTCCGTCACATCATCGGCATCGGCCGCGAGGTCGTCGGGCGTCGGAAGTCGGGGGCCACCTTCCCGATGGACCTCGCCGTGAGCGAAGTCGCCCTGCCAGCGGGTGGGCGCATCTTCACGGGTCTCGTCCGCGACATCTCGGAGCGGCGCACCCTCGAACGGGAGGTGCTGCGAGTCGCCGAGGCGGAGCGTCGCAGGATCGGGCAGGACCTCCATGACGGACTCGGACAGGAGCTCACCGCCGTGGGCCTATTCCTGCGCAACCACGCTCGCCAGCTGCCCGCGGGGTCGGCACAATCGGACGAGGCTCGACGCATCGTGGGGCTCGTGGACGAAGCCGATGCGCACGCACGCCTCTTGGCGCGCTCCCTCGTCCCCGTCGAGGTGGAGCGCAACGGGCTGGAAGCGGCGCTGGGCCACCTCGCCAGCCGGGCGTCGCGGCTCTACGGGTCGGACGTCACCGCCGAGGCCTTCGGCGAGGGCCCTGCCGAAGCGTCCTCGCTGCTCTCCGACGCCGCCACCAACCTGTACTGGATCGCCCAAGAGGCCGTCTCCAACGCGGTCCAGCACGGCCGGGCTGGCACCATCCGCATCCTGCTAGTCCACGGGGCCGACCGGCTCCGGTTGCGAATCGAGGACGACGGCTCCGGCGTTGCGACCACGCTGCACGCCGGAGGCACCCTCGGCGACCCGTCAGCCAGCGACCGAGACCCGTTGGCAACCGCCAGCGGGGACGAGCCGGAGAGCGGCGCGTCGTCGCCGTCCGCCGATCCGCGGGGCATGGGCCTCCGCATCATGCACCACCGGGCGCACCTGGCAGGCGGGTCTCTGGAGATCCGCCCCGGTGCCGAGGGCGGAACGGTCGTGACGTGCACGATTCCCTTCCGTGGCCCCGGATTCCAGCCCTCGGATCGTGGCTAGTCTCCGGTATGACCCGCATTCTCCTCGTCGACGACCACCCGCTCCTCCGCCAGGGCATCGCGCAGACCTTGGAGATCGAACCCGACCTTGAGGTAGCCGGGCAAGCTGGCGACGCCGAGGAGGCCTTGGCCTCCTTCGACGAGGTCGCGCCGGACCTGGTCATCACCGACATCTCGCTGCCGGGCATGAACGGGCTGGAGCTCCTCAAGAACTTGCTCGCACGACGTCCCGACCTTCCCATCCTGGTCGTCTCGCGCCACGACGAAGACCTGTACGCCGAGCGGGCGGTCCGGGCCGGCGCTCGCGGCTACGTCTCGAAGCTCGCCGCTGGCGACGACATCGTCTCGGCGGTCCGGCGCGTGCTCCGCGGCGGAATTCACCTGTCGGAGGAGCTCAAGGACCGGATGCTCTTCGGGGCTGCGGCCGGCGTGAAGGACGCGACGCAAAGCCCGCTGGAGGTGCTCTCGGATCGGGAGCTGGAGGTCTTCGAGATGACCGGGCGAGGCGTGGCCACGCGCGAGATCGCAGACCGGCTCCACCTGTCCGTCAAGACGGTCGAGAGCTACCGGTCACGCATCAAGGCGAAGCTCGGGCTTGCCAACGGGACGGAGCTCATGAAGCACGCCGTCACCTGGGTCGAGGGCGAGGGCGCGAGCAGGTAGCCAGCCGAGGAGGCCGCGACGCGTCCATGTGAGGTCCTCCCCTACACGCCTGGCCGCGTCTGGACGGCAGACCCATCCGGGCACAGCCGGTCCGCCGGCATGCACCTGCGGTGCATACTTGCCGCGAGCCCTCTCCACAAAGCCCTCCCTGTGTCCCACGCCTCTACTCTCCGACGCCTCGCGCACGCTCCCCGTTGGTGGGGAGCCGTACTTCTCGCCGCGCTGGCGGCACCCGCATCGGCTCACGTCAAGTGGTTCAGCGAGTTCAGCTTCGGAGACCGACCGCTGGCGCTCGGCGAGGTCTGGACGACGACCGCCATCGCGCTCCTCGCCCTGAGCGTCGTCGTCGTGGGCGCGCTCGTCTGGGTCGACCGCCAGCTGGCGGATGCCGCGTGGCACACGCGCCTCGACGCCTGGCTGGCGGGGTACCGCGACCGGAGCGTGCTCGTCCTCCGCGTCGGCGCCGGGGCCACACTCCTGCTGGCGTGGCAGGGCGACGCCATCTTCGTTCCTGAGCTGGAGGTCCCGGCCGCCTGGGTTGGGTGGGTCCAGTTCGGGCTCGTGCTCCTGCTGCTCTCGCCGCGGACGACCCCCGCTGCGGGCGCCGGCATGCTCGCGCTCTACGCCTATGGGTTCGCGCTCTTCAGCGCGCTCCACATGCTCGACTACGTGTTCTTCGCTGGCGTCGGTGTGTTCTTCCTCGTGTCGCAGGCCGCGAACGAGAGGACGCGAGCGCTCGGGCTTCCGGCGCTCTACCTGACCGTCGGGTTTGCGCTGTGCTGGGTGGCACTCGAAAAGCTGGTCTACCCCGAGTGGGGGCTCTACGTGCTCGAGAACAACCCGCAGCTGGCACTCGGCTTCCCGCTGGAGTTCTTCCTGACCGCGGCGGCGTTCATCGAGTTCAGCCTCGGCTTTTTGCTCATCATCTGCCTGCTGCAGCGGCCGCTCGCGCTCGTCATCACGCTCGTCTTCTTCTGCACGACGCTCGTGTTCGGGAAGACGGAGGTGATCGGCCACACGCTGATCCACGCCGCGCTGATCGTCTTCCTGATCGAGGGGCCGGGAACGGTCTACCGAGCCCCGTACACGTTCCACGAGCGGCCGGCGCTGCGGACGGCCTTCGCATCGGTCAACCTGGCGCTCCTGTTCGGCCTGATGCTCGTTCCGTACGCGGCACTCGCCTGGACTGCCTACGAGGACCACACCGTAGCCGTGGCACGGGCGCTTGTGGAGGCAGAGGCTCCGCTGGCGCTCGCCTTGGATGTCGAGTCAGACGGAGGTGACGGCTGGGTCGTCCGCGTCGAGGCCGAGTCGTTTCAGTTCACGCCCGCCAGCGGGATCCACGTCGAGGGCGAGGGGCACGCGCACCTTTACGTCGACGGCAAGAAGGTGGCGCGCATGTACGGGCCGGTCGTTCACCTGCCAGGGCTCGACCCCGGGCAGCGGACGGTGACAGCCGTGCTCGCCACGCGCGATCACCGGCTCTACGCCCACGGTGGCGAGGCCGTCCTCGCAGAGCAGAGGGTCACCGTTCCGTAGGCCCTGGACCCGTGTGGGGGAACGCCCCGCACGCTGGAGAGGGCGCGGACGGCACGGCCATGCGCGTCCCGCTGGCGACGCTCGTACGCCGGGCTCCCGATTCTGGCATCGTCACCCGCCTGCACGCCGATGCCCGCGACCCTCACGGCCCCTCCCATTGCTCCCCCGCTGGCGCTTCCCTCTGTTGCACCCGTCGCGCCGAAGGCTGCCGCGGCGATGACCCAGGCTACCGCACCGCGCGTGCAGGAGTCCGCCGCCCAGGCGTCTGTCGCCAGCGGGACCGGCCTCGACCCAGCACTCGTTCCGGTGTGGCACCTCGATGAGCCCGTCGAGCGAGGGGTAACCGACATCGTGCTGCTCGGCACCATGCTGTTCTCAATCCTCTGCGTCCTCTCCGTTGCGATCGCAACCGCGCTGTGATTCCAGAGGCAGCCCTTGACTCCTGGGGGCTGGCATCCATCGTACCGGCGGTTCACCGAGAGAGATAGCGGGTCGTGTATTCGCGCTTCGGTCCGTCGAACGACTCGAACAGCTGGCGGTGCTGGGCGAATCCGTATTCGTCGTCCCGAGACTCGTAGCTGCGGACCCAGTCCAGGAGGAACACGAGCCTCTCGTCCTGCTCCTGCGGGCTGGCGTACTTCTCGGGCTCCCACGGTCGTGCGCGGCAGTTGGCCACGCACGCCTCGACGCCCGGATTCAGGAATCTCAGCTCGGTGCACAGCGGCAGTGCCGCCTCGACGAGACTGGCATAGCTGCCCTCGACCACCCACGAGGACTGGGCCCGTCGGAACGCGTCGAGTGCTACGACGCTCTCCGCCAGCGGCAGACGCTCGCCAGGCATCGCCCAGGCGATCGTATCCAGGTCTAGGTGTGCGATGCCGAGTTCGTCCCGCAGCTCACGCGCCATGGTCGTCTTCCCGGAGCCGGAATTGCCGAGGATCAGAATGCGAGGATTGGTCATGGCAAGCCGCGTCGGCGTAGGCCGTCTGGAGTAAACGACATGGACTTTGCTCAACGATATCGCGTCACGCCCCGTCGTGATCGAGAAGGTCTGCCGCGATGCCGTCGGTGCACCAGACCTCGCTGCCAACAGGCACCTCTGACGGTCCGATGCCGCACAGCCGGCAGACCCGGTGCCACCTGGGATGCTCCGACCGACCTCGGTGGTTGACGTGCTCCGTCTCGATGTGGAGCTCCGCACGCCTCGTGGTACCGTCGGGGCGCCTGATCTCTGCACGCCCATCCGTGGCCGTCCTCCCAGAGCCAAACGGAAGCGGCGGCGCTGCAAGGATGCCGCGCCCCGCGATCGGAAACACAGCCTCGATGGTCATCAGCTTGCGCATGTGGTCAGGGCATGGTGTACATCGGTCGCGCCAGCAGGCATGCGACCCCCGCTGGCGCCCGGTCCGGTCGGGCAGCAGCAGACGCGATTCCCGCTGGCAGTGGCCCAGAGCCACCGGCGCCTCTGAACGAGACGAACGCGTGCGTGCAGTGTACCGCTGGCGCCAGTTGCCCCCCATCAGTCGCCGAGCACCTCGGGCGTCAGCCGAGCATCACCGCATGACCGACGGCTCCTTCGCGGACGGATACTTCGATCCAATGGCCGGCGAACATGCCGGAGTCGCCGAAATACACCGCGGCAGCGCCAACCTCGTCGAACAGCACAATCGACGGGCGGACCAGCCGAGCGCAAAAGGCTACCTCGTCGAGAGTTGGCTGCCCGGCCGGGCGCCACGTCTCGTTGTAGGTGTCGAGGTACTCCGCAGCCGCGACGGCCCGCATGTCGTCGAGCTGGCCGATCAGGCTCTCTGCGAACTCGCGCGCCTCCGGCGTCGGCTCGCCGTCGCGGAGGTAGGGGCCGCTGGACACGGAGACCTCGCGGCCGTCGAGGGTGAATGTCACAGTTTCCATTCAGCGTCAGGCAATCGACGTAGGCCTTGCACCCTCCGGGGGGCTTGAGAGGATACTCCCGCTCCGGCGTGAACCACTGGCACCTCCTGGCTTCCGCCACGTTTGGCTGGCGCCATCCCTCCGCCAGTCGGGCGCGAACGGGACGAGCCCACCCCGGCGCACGGAGCGGGCTCGTCAGGATGTCAGCGTTGATCTGCGATCCGCCTACATGCTGGGCGCGTTCGGGTCCCACTTCAACACCGTCAGCGTGCCTTCGAGGTCGCTGGTGTAGAGGTACCCGCTGGCGGTCGGCATGGAGACGCCCCAGTTGCCGTAGAAGGCCGCATCGTCGTTTTCCGGGTGTGTGTCGTACTGCGCCACGACGCGCGGGTTGGCGATGTCAGAGATGTCCAGCACGTACACGCCCGAGCTGTAGTGCGACACGAACGCGTGGTTGCCCGAGATCTGGACGTTGTGTGCCAGACGGCTCTCGCCGAGCCAGTTGCCGACGAGCGTCGGGTTGTCGGGGTCCTGGAGATCCCACACCTTGACGGTCTTGTCGACGGTCTCTTCGGTGGTGAGCGCGTAACGGCCGTCCTCGGTCGGCCAGACGTTGTGTACGTAGCCCGGGTTCGGCACGTCGACCCGGCCGATCATCACCGGGTTCTGCTTGTCGGTCATGTCCCACATCGAGAACGTCGGGTTGCGGCCCTCGGCCACGTAAAGGCGATCGTTGTGGGCGTAGACGTCGTGCGAGTCCGGCACGGGGACCGCCGCCACGTCGACCGGGTTGAGCGGGTCGCTCAGGTCGATCACGATGATCTCATTGCCGTTCGAGTTCAGCATGTACGCGAACCCGGTGGCCGTGTCGATCGAGAGGTTGTGGCTGGACACGAGCCGGTCGTCCTCGCCGCGCAGGACGGCCACTTCCTCGGCATGGTGCGGCAGCCCACGCAGGTCGATGACCTGGAGGCCCTCGTTGGGGCCGTACGCCTCGGTCGAGATGTAGGCGAAGGATCCGTAGGTCTTGATGTCTCGCCAGTAGAAGAAGGCGTTCTCCGTCGGGCCGTCGATCTGAGCGACCACCTCCAGGCTTGGAACGGCGACGATGGCGATGCCTTCAACGTTGCCCATCAGGGCATACTCCGACCCATCGGGGGCAGTGTACGCCCACACGTCCGAACCCCCGATGACGTCGGGGATGCCGACTTCCCGCTCGGGCTCGTCCGGGTCGTCGGCGCCAGGGCGCGGGACGGTCGGGAGCTCGACGGTACCGATCAGGTCGAGTTGCTGTGCGCTGGCGGGCACAACGAGGAGGGCGGCGAGTGCCGCGATGGCGAGAGAGCGCATGGCAGTGGGGATCCTGTGCGAGAAATCTAGTGCAAGCGGGCCGACTTGTCGTCGGAACGCCGCTAGCGGCCAGCCTCGTCTTCCAGAATCTCGAGCAGGGTCTCGAACCGCTCCATGCCAGGATCATCCGGTGGAACTCGGAAACGTCCGAGGCCCACCGTGTCGAACTCGTCTTTTCCGTCCTCTGGCCTAACGCCCAGCGCCCGCAGCGCGGCGTTGATGGAATCCTCCCCCTCGGTCAGCCAGCGGTCGCCCTGGTAGGCTGCCGCCGCCTGACCGCCGATTCCGCCGAAGTAGTTCGTCACGAGCAGCGCAAACGTCGGCTCCGGCACATCGGCGACGAGGCGGATGATGGTGGCCAACGCACGATCTCTCGGAAGCATCCGGGCGGCGTTATGGATACCGCCAGTGGGCTCCGGCCCGGGAAGTTGCCCGCGGTCACCGAGCAGATAGCCCCAGCATTCGGCGTAGTGCATCGAGACGAAACACATCGTCAGGCCCTCCGCCAGCGGGACCGGCGTGAGACCGAAGGCATCTGCGCGTTCAGGGTCCGCAGCGCCCCGTAGGACGACCGCGGTGATGGAGTGGCCCATGCGAGAGAGGCGAGTCGCTGCAGACTAGGCCACCGGGCGCGGTCCGATCCGGCCAACCCTCCGACGGCGGCTCCGCGATGACGATCTTGACCGTCCCTCGATCTCATCCTCTGTTCCCATGTCTCTCTACGCCGTCATCATGGCCGGTGGCGTTGGCAGCCGCTTCTGGCCTCGCAGCCGCCGCTCCCACCCCAAGCAGTTCCTCGACGTCTTCGGCGACGCCTCGCTGATCCAGAACACGTTTGCCCGGCTCCAGCCGCTCGTCGAGCCCGAGAACGTCCTCGTGGTTACCAACGCGGACTACGTCGGCAAGACGCAAACGCACCTGCCGGCTGTCCCGGAGTCCAACATCCTCGGCGAGCCGGTGGCCCGCAACACGGCACCGTGCATCGCCCTCGCGGCCGCCAAGCTGATCGCCGAGGACCCGGAGGCGACCATGATCGTGCTTCCGGCCGACCACCTCATCGGCGACGTCTCTCGGTTCCAGGAGGTGCTGCAAGCCGCCGTCGACGCAGCGCAGACGGAGACCGCCAGCGGGGGGCATCCGCTCGTCACCATCGGCATCCGGCCGACGCATCCAGAGACGGGATACGGCTACATCCAGTTCGACGCCGACGGCGACACGGACGGCATCGCTGACGACCTCGGCATGACGCCGACCGCCCACCGCGTCCTCACGTTCGCCGAGAAGCCCGACCGAGCCACGGCCGAGCGCTTCCTGGACGCTGGCGACTTTCTGTGGAACTCGGGCATGTTCATCTGGCGAGCCGATGCCGTCCTGGCCGCGTTCGAGCGCTACCTGCCCAAGGTCCACCGCCTGTTCAGCCCGCTGGCGGAGGCGTTCGGAACGGAGCGGGAGGAGGCCGCGATCGCAGACGCCTACGAGCGGAGCCCCAAAATCTCGATCGACTACGGCATCCTGGAGCAGGCCGATGATGTCCTCGTCGTGCCGGGCGCCTTCGGGTGGAGCGACGTCGGCGACTGGCGGGCCGTCCACGAGCTCGCCGACAAGGACGACGCGGGCAACCGGGCCGAGGGCAACGTGATCCTTCAGGACACCGCCCGCAGCTTCGCCCGAAGCGCCGATGGCCGGCTCTTGGTCCTGGTCGGCGTGACCGACGCCATCGTCGTGGACACCGGAGACGCCGTGCTCGTGTGCGACCGCGAGCAGGCTCAGAAGGTCAAGGACGTCGTCGATTTCCTGAGTGTGCACGGCATGGACGAGTACGTCTGATCTACTCACGTCACGCACACATGAAGGGCCGCCGTCACCGGTGGCCCTTTGCTTTGTCTTAACGCGAAGGTGCGAAACCTCCGCTGGATGCCCCCGTAGTGACGCCCCAGTTCCGCAAGTGACCGGCCAGTCACTTTCCGACTCATAAGTCGCACATGGAAGTCGCCGTCGCCCCTTCTCTCAGCCGCCGCGAGCGCGAACGCCTCGCTCGCCGCGAGGCCATGCTCGATGCTGCACTGTCGGTGTTCGCCGAGAAGGGCTACGTGGGCGCCTCTGTCGACGAGATCGCCGAGCGGGCTGAGTTCGGGAAGGGCACCATCTACAACTACTTCCCCGACGGCAAGGACGAGCTCTTCCTCACCTTGTTCGAGGAGCGCGTGGCTGCCGGCCTCCACCGGGTCATCGAGTCGTCCTTCGACGGAGCCGACCTCTCAGCGCCAGCGGCGGCGCGGAAGACGTTCCACGGATTTATCCGGCTGCTGCTGCACTACTTCGAGGAGAGCAGGGGCCCGCTTCTCATGTTCATGAAGGAGGGCCACCGGACCAAGATCGCAGTCGAGCAGGAGGTCCAGTTCGCGCGCCACTTCGCCGGCATCATCGACGCGCTGGCGGCCCCCATCGAGCAGGCCGTCGCCGCTGGCGCCCTGCGGCCTCTCCCAGCACATCCCGTGGCGCACGTCCTGATGGGCAACGTCCGCGCGTACCTCATGGCTGAGGTAGACGCGGACTGTGACTCGTCGGGCACCCTCCCTCCCACTCCGTTCGGCTCGGCCGACGAAGCCGCTGAGTTCTTGACGACCGTCCTTTTCGACGGGCTCCTGTCTCCCGACTCCGCCCCTGACGCATGACGCGCTTCCTCCCCGCTCTCGTCGCGATCGCGCTCCTCGCCCCGCCAGCGGGCGCACAGATCGACGGCGTGCCTGCGGAGCCCACCGTTCTCACGCTCGACGACGCCATCGAGATCGCCCTCGAACGGGCGTACGCGATCCGGCTGGCGCGCCTCGACGTCGAGAACGCGCGGGCTCAGGTCTCCGAAGCCTACGGGTCCCTCTTCCCAAACGTCAACGCGAGCAGCTCCTTTACGCGGAACGTGGTCCAGGCCAACCCATTCGCGGGCTCCTCTGCGGGCAACATCTTCAGCGGTCTCGGCGCACTCAACTGGCTGGCGTTCAACGAAGACGCCCGGACGGACGGCGACCCGAGCACACAACCGATCTCGCTCTCTGAGTACAACCGTCGAGTCATCGCCGGCCAGGAGGCCGCGGGGTTCGTGGCCGACGACGGCAGCAACCCCTTCGGCACGGACAACCAGTTCCAGAACACGATCACGCTCAGCCAGCCGCTCTACTCGGCGACGGCGTTGGCCGCCGTCAAGGGCGCGCGCGAGCTCGTCCAGATCAACGAGGCGGCAGCAGCCATCAGTGAGGACGAGGTAATCGACCAAACGCGGCAAGCGTTCTATGCGGCCCTGCTGGCGCAGGAGCAGGCGACCGTCCAGCGGGCATCGCTGGGACGCTCACGAGAGACCTTCGACGACGCCTCGCTCCTGGTGGCCCAAGGCGTCCGGCCCGTGCTGGAGCGCCTCAACGCGGAGGTCGACTTGGCCAACGCCGAGACGGGCGTCGTCACGGCTGATGCGCAGGCCGAGAGTGCGCGCGACCAGCTCCTCCTGACCCTCGGCTTGCCAGTCGACGAGCCGATTCGCCTGGAGGGTCGTCTCGCACCGCCAGCGGAGACCCTGTTCCAGACCATCGGGCTCTCGGCAGCATCCGAGCAGGCGCTCGACCTCCGGCCGGATGTGCAGCAAGCGACCCTGGCCGTCCGCCTCAACGAGGTCCAGAAGGACATCACGCGCGCGGCGCTCTACCCGAGCCTCAACGCGTTCGTGAGTGCCGGCTACAGCGGCAACGTTCCCGACGACCGGGGCTTTCTGATCACCCCGGACCCGTCCGACCCGTTCACGTTCGAGTCCGGCACCACGGCGTTCTTCTCGGAGGACTACTGGCAGCCTTCCCTGTCCGTGGGTCTCAGCATGAACTGGCTGATCTTCGACGGCTTCCAGACGCGCCGCCGCCTGCAGCAGAACCAGATCGCCATCGACCAGGCAGCGATCCAGCTAGAGCAGGTACGCAACGCGGCCCGCCTGGAGGTCGCGGCTGCGCTGCGCCAGCTGCAGTCGGCCGAGCGCCGGCTGGCGGCACAGTCGGCCACGGTGGAGACCGCCGAGTCGGCCTTCCGGTTTGCGAGCGCGCGTCTCGCGGAGGGCGTCGCCAGCCAGGTGGACGTTCGCGTGTCGAGCCAGAACCTCGACCTCGCGCGGCTGAACTACCTCCAGGCTGTCTTCGATGCGCTCGTCGCGCGGAGCGGCTACGAGCGCGCCACCGGCACGATCGCACCCGAGGCCATCGACCTGGCTCCTCCGCGAGCCGCTCCCGACGTCACCCCCGCATCCGCCGACCCAACCCCGCTGGCGCCCTCCGCCGGCGGGCAGGCCGGCGACGCCACCGACTCCGACTCCCCCCGCTAGCGGGCCTTCGCCCCTCCCTCGCCCATGCGCCGCCTCCCTCGCCGCGTCACCTTTGCCCTCGTGGGTGCCCTCGTCCTCGGCGCCTGCCAGACCGCTCCTGAAGAGGGTTCGAACGTCGAATCCTCCGAGGACGAGGCCGCCGAGCGCGGCCGGCCTGTCGAGGTCGTCGTCGCGGAGCCGACCTTCTTCGAAGACACCATCGACCTCTCGGGTACCGTCGACACCGACAACGACGCCAGCCTCTCGCCGGACGTCCCCGGCATGCTGACGTACGTGGCGCCCGTCGGCGCCTTCGTCCGGGCGGGCCAGACGGTCGCCCAGGTGCGCGCCAGCACGCAGCGCGCAGGCGTAGCTCAGGCGCAAGCGGGCGTCGCACAGGGCCGCGCAGGCGTGGCTCAGGCCCAAGCGTCTGTCGCCGGGGCCGAGGCGGCGCTGGGTGCCGCCCGGGCGCAGCGCGAGGCAGCCCAGGCCCAGCTCGACCTTGCCCAGGACCAGTACCGTCGCCAGCTGCCGCTCTTCCGCGACTCCATCCTGAGCGCCCTGGAGTTCCGCCAGGTGGAGAGCCAGCTGGCGCAGGCGCGCGCCACGGTCGCCCAGGCCGATGCAGGCATCGCCCAGGCCCAGGGGCAGGTCCAGGCCGCGCGCGAAGGCGTCCGCGCCGCTCAGGCACAGACCGCCGCAGCGTCGGCGGGGGTCGCCAGTGCGCAGAGCCAGCTGGCGTCGACGCGCATCGTGGCGCCCTTCTCGGGCGTCGTGGAAGCACGCATCCAGGAGCCGGGAGAGCTTGCGAGCCCCGGCCAGCCCGTCGTCCGGCTCGTCGGTTCTGGCAACGTCAAGGTGGTCGCTGGCGTCCCGGAGCGCTACGCGGGAGAGATCCAGCAGGGCGCTCAGGTGCGCGTGGTTCCGAACGCCTACGAAGCGGAAGCCCGAGGAGGCCGCGTCTCGTTCGTCGGCATCGCGATCGACCAGGGCTCCCGGACGTTCCCCATCGAGATCGCCGTGGAGAACGCCGACCGCTCGCTCAAGCCGTCGATGGTGGTCCGCCTGGACCTGACGCGCGGCGTGCTCGACGATGCCATCGTGGTCCCCTCGGAGGCCATCGTCCGCGACGAGCGAGGCACGAGCGTGTTCATCGTCTCCGCCGACTCCGCTGGCGCTGTGGCGTCTCGCCGCGAAGTCACTCTCGGTCCCAGCTCCGGGCAGTCCGTCGTGCTGGCGTCTGGCGTCGAGGCGGGCGACCGCATCATCGTCTCGGGAGCCGCCGACCTCGCCGAGGGCGACCCGGTCCGCGTCACCGAGACACGCGAGGCCCAGACGGGCGCTGCGCGGCCCGAGACCACCGCCAGCGGGGCCTCTGCCAGCGGGGCCTCCGCTGGCGCCCAGACGCGTCCTGCCAGCGCCGCCATCCGCGACGAGTAGCGCGTGATCCACGGGTGGCCTTCCCGCCGCGTCCCGAGTCACGCCTCATGAATCACGAATCAGACTCATGAAAATCACCGACCTCTCCATCGACAATCGGACGGCTGTCGTGGTCCTCACGCTGGCGCTCGTCGTGGGCGGCGTTCTCGCGTACATCAGCCTTCCCAAGGAGTCGGAGCCCCAAATCGAGATCGCCACGATCGTCGTGACGACGGTCTATCCCGGTGCATCGCCCGACGATGTCGAATCGATCCTGTCGCAGGAAATCGAGCGCGAGGTCGCGTCCGTCTCGGGCATCGACGAGATCGAGAGTATCTCGACCGAGGGCGTGTCGACCGTCATCGTCGAGTTCTTCCCCGACAAGGACATCGACGAGGCTGCACGCGAGGTCCGCGAGGCGGTGGACGTCGCCAAGACCGAATTCCCGGCCGATGTCGAGGAGCCGATCGTCTCCGACATCGACTTCGCAGACTTCCCGGTGCTTACGGTTAACCTGCTCACCGACGGGTCGCTCACGGCCCTCCGGGCCACGGCTGAGGACCTCCAGGACGAGATCGAGTCGGTCTCCGGCGTCAGCGAGGTCGACCTCCTCGGCGGGCTCCAGCGCGAGGTCCAGGTCAACATCGACCTGGCGGCAATGCAGGGCTATGGGCTCGATCCGTTCGACGTCGTCCGCGCCATCCAGAAGGAGA
>JBCDLV010000012.1:0-25779 GCA_038744895.1 Bacteroidota bacterium
AGCTGTGGCCGACGCTCTACGCGGTGGTGCGACCGCCGACGGCAGACGACGGACCGCCAGGGGTGCCTCCCACGCAGCGCTAGCGACGCATCTCCGCCATCAACTCCGCTGGCGCCAGCGGGCATCACTGGCTGTTGACCGTGCTGCTGTGTCGGTGGTTCGCTGGCGGTCGTCAGCGGTCTGCCGTAGGTATTCCGCCGTCGGTCTCCGCTGGCGCCAGCGGGCTCCCTCAGCCGTCGCCGCGAGGTATGAGAAGGCCCTGCTTCTTGAACGAGATCATCGTCGTCTCCAGCGTCCCGTGGCGCATCCGGCGGCGGACCTCCTCGACGGGCATCCCCGAGTTGAGCCAGATGAGCGCCGCCGTGTGGGTCAGGCTGTGCGGGCTGATGCCGCGCCGCTTCAGCTTGGCCGACCGCAGGTGCGTGTTGACGCGGCCGCGCACCGACCGCGTGTTGAGGCGGGTCCCCGCACTCCGGTGGCCATGGCTGACGAACAGCGGCGCCGTCGGCCCCGCCTCGTCGCGAGAGAGGAGGTAGATCTCCAAGGGGTCCACCGCAGAGCCGTCGAGGGGCACGGTCTCGTCCTTGGACTGGCGCCCTTTGCCCTGGACGCGCAGGAACGTACCCATCAGCGTCCGGTCCACGTCGCCCACGTCGGCGCGGACCAGCTCGACCTCGCTCAGGCCACCGTACACCATGAGGGCCACCAGGGCCCGGTCGCGGCGGCCGATCTCCGTGGTCTGAGGGATCGCCTCGAACAGGCGCTCGATCTCGTCGGCTTTGAGCACGCCGCGCGAGTGGCTGCTGGGGCGGCGGTTGCCCTTGACGCCGCGCGCGGGGTTCTCCGGCAGTTCGCCCCGGGCCACCAGGTAGTCGCACAGGCGCCGCAGGGCCGTCAGATAGGTACTCACCGAGACCTGGCTCAGCTCGCGCTCCTCCATGAGGTAGGCCTTGTACGCCTCGACGTCGGCCTCGACGAACCGGAACCGGCTCGACGGCCGGGCCGAGCGTGTCGCGTGGTAGCGCTCGAACTCGTTGAGGGCGCGCCGGTAGGTCCCCTTCGTCTCCTTGCTCTTCTCTTTGAGGTACTCCGAGACGAATCCGTCGAGGCGGTCGGCGAGGGCAGCGACCGAGAGGACGAGGGGCTTGTGGGCGTCGGCCACGGTGCGGATTTGGATAACGGCTATCGGCAAGCTAGAGCACGGTCACAGCCCGGACAACGGGGCCGTCCCCGAGTGCGGCTGCGGTTCGTCGACGCAGGGTGCGGCTCGTCGGTTCGTTCTGGAGTCCGGGTATCCGTAAGGCCTACCCTCGGGGCATCACCAGCCGACACACCGATGCTCACGCTTCTCCTCGCACTGCTTGTCCTGCCGGTCTCATCATGCGAGGATCCGGCCCCCACCTACGGCCGCGCCACGGAATGCGAAGTCCGCGAGCTGTCGCTGCCCGCCACGGACGTCCTCACCGTCGAGAACCGCGTCAGCGGCGGCATCGAGGTCGTCGGGTGGGACCGTGACGAGATCCGCGTCGTGGCTATCGTCCGCGCCTACGGGACCAACGGCCGGTCGCCAGCGGAGCTGCTGGCGGCGACCACCATCGAGACCGACGGCAACCGCATCGAGAACGTGACCGCTGGCGGCGGATGGGTCGAGGTCCGCTACAAGCTCTACGTTCCGCACCACATCGACCTCACGGCCGACACCAACAACGGCGCGCTCGCCGTGACCGGCGTGACCGGCACGCTCGACCTCGACACGAACAACGGAACCGTCCGGCTGGCGGACATCGGGGGCGACGTGACCGCGCGCACCTCGAACGGCGACGTGCTCGTCACCGCCAGCGGCACGACGTGGGACGGCACCGGCCTTCGGGTCTCGACCAGCAACGGCAACGTCCGCCTGACGGTCCCCGGATACTACGCGGCCGTGGTCGAGGCCGAGACGCGCTACGGCAACGTGGGCGCCCGGATGCCAGGCATCCACGCGGCCTCCGA
Organism: Bacteroidota bacterium; assembly: GCA_038744895.1. Taxonomy (GTDB): domain Bacteria; phylum Bacteroidota; class Rhodothermia; order Rhodothermales; family Rubricoccaceae; genus Rubrivirga. The sequence goes on from JBCDLV010000012.1 coordinate 1,993, forward strand.
GACCTCGCGGTTCTACCTCGGCGCCGGTGGCCCGACGCTCCGCCTGCGGACGAGCCACGGAGATGTCCAGGTCGTCCAGGTCTAGCCAGTCCACGAACCGTTGCATGCCCTGGCCGCCCCGCAGGGCGCTGCCTCCCTGCTGGCGGCGGTCGCCAGCGGGCAGCCTGCTGGCGCAACCCTCAGCGATCGAGCCGGCCACGCTGTGGTCGGCTTCGCGAGCCGCTGCGTCCACTCTGATCCATGACTGAGTCCACGGAAACCCTCTCCGACAACCCGCCAGCGGAGCCGCCCGTCGAGTCGCCGGCCGACCGGCCACGCCGGTTGCGTCGCCGCGCGTGGGTCCAGGCTGGGGAGTGGGCGGTTCAAGCCGTTCTCATCGTATTCGGCGTCGTCGTGGGGCTCGCCCTCAACGAATGGCGCGAAGGGCAGTCGGAGAAGGCTCGGACGGCACGCGTGCTCGCTGCTCTGGCGGACGAGATCAGCGAGAACCGCAACGGTGTGACGCAAACCGCTGACTACTACGGCGAGATCGCACAGGCCGCCCTCCGCGTCGAGGCCACGCGCGGCTCGGACGCTCTGCTGGACCTCGGCGATGTAGACGGCTACCAGGGCGACATCGGCCCGTCTCTTCTGCGTGGCGCCTACGACGCGGCCATCGCGACGGGGGCACTGCTCAACGTCGACATCAGCCTCGCCACGAAGCTGACAGCGGTCTACTCCCTGCAGGAAGCGTTCGCGGGGAACCTCGCCATCAACCAGCTGACGGATCTCCCTGACCCGGCTCAGGTGGAGATCGTGAAGTGGCGAGCCGGCTCTGTGTACCAGAACGGCCAGAGCCTCACCGAGGCGTACGACACCGCGTTGGATGTGCTCACTGGTGACCCGTCCGACGAATGACCTCCACCACGTCCCCTCTGGCTCAGGGCCCAGCTCGTCTCCGTCGCGCCATGCTGCTCCACTCCATCTTCCTCGCCCTCCTGCTGGCGACCGCCGCCAGCGGGCAGCCGGCGGACCTCATCCCGCGCTCGGATCCCAACGCCGCACCGACCGCCTACGTCGGCGGCCAGTGGTGGGACGGCGAGCGCTTCGCGCCACGCGACACTGTCTGGGCCGAGCACGGCGTGTTCGTCCCTGGCCCGCTGGCGGCCGTAGAGCGTGTCGTCGATCTCGACAGGCGGTTCGTGGTGCCGCCCTTTGGCGACATCCACACGCACATGCTCAGTGCACCCTGGGACGGCCCGCGGCAAGCGGAGCAGTTCCAGCGCGACGGCGTGCTCTACGTCCAGGTCCTGACCGACCGTCACACCTGGGCCGAGATGTTCATGGATCAACTCGACGGTCCGGACTCCATCGACGTAGCCTACGCGCACGGCGGGCTCACGTCAGATGCCAGCCACCCCACGACGGTGTACGAGTGGCAAATCCTCGGGCTCATCGGCCGCCAGCTAACCGATGCCGATCGCGCCGCCATCGACCAAAGCCGGCAGGGAGAGAACGACGCCTACTGGTATCTGAACACACTCGCCGACGTGGAGGCCAAATGGGACGCCTTCCTCGCGCACGAGCCAGACGTGGTCAAGGTTTACCTCCTCGATGTCGCAGGCGAGTTCCCCGCCGTCAACCCGATGACTCGGCGGCCTGCGGGTCGAGGTCTCTCGCCAGAGGTGCTTCGAGCCGTCGTCGAGCGGGCGCACGCGGCTGGCCTTCACGTGTTCGCGCACGTCGAGACGGCCGCCGATGTCCGACTGGCGGTCGAGTCCGGTGTCGACGGACTCGCGCACCTGCCCGGCTACGGCTTCCGCTCCAACGACGCCTCTCCATACCGGATCGACCAGGCAACCATTACCGCGGCAGGCGCGCGCGGCATGATGATCAACGCGACGGCTCCCGTCGCATGGGGTCCCGACTTTAGCGGGAGGCCAGCCCGGACGCTTCGCGAGGGAGACCTCAACCGCCGCAACGCCCAGCGCCTCCATGCAGCCGGTGCCCGGCTCGTGATCGGCGCCGACGGGTGGGGCCTGACATCGAAGGCCGAGGCCGACCTCATGGAGGAGAGAGGCTACTTCGATCGCCCAACGCTCCTCGACCTCTGGAGCCGCGTCACGCCACAAGCCGTCTTCCCTAACCGCGCCATCGGCCAACTGGCGGAGGGATTCGAAGCGTCGCTGCTCGCCCTCGACTGCGACCCGCTGGCGGACTGGTCGTGCACTGGGCAGATCGCCCATCGCGAGAAGCAAGGGGGCACCATCGGCACCGACGACCTGTCGGCGATGACGCGCGCCAGCGGAGCGCTGGAGTACGTGATCCGCGTCGACCCTGGGGAGCAGGAAGTTCGCGTCGAGGGGCTCTGGACCGGGTCCCGGGACGACGGCATCCGCTGGGCCACCGGCACCGACGCCGACTCCTCGGGCGTGGAGCGCACCTGGTCGACGCCGGAGGGCACGCGCTTCGCGTATGTCATCGACCTGCCGGCGACGGAGCGCGAGAACTCGCTGCTGCCGTCGCTCAACAGCCGCCGCCTTCGAGCGTGGCTCTGGACGCTCCTCCGCTACCCGGACACCGCTGGCGGCCCCGTCACGCTCTCCGTCGAGGCGCCAGCGGGCTGGCGCGCGGCAACCGCCTTCGGAGACGCTGCCGAGGCGCCCGTCGCGGCGCCGACACTCGACGCGGCGCTGCGGTCGCCGGTGCTGGCGGGTGACATCCGCCTGATCGAGGTCGAGACCGACGGCAGCGTCTCGCGGCTGGCGGTGCGCGCGGAGCATCCCGTCGCCGACTCCGTGTTCGCCCTCGGATTCCGCCAGCTGGTCGAAACCACGGATGCGTATGTCGGCGGGCGCGAGACGCCGTCGGTGCTGTTCGCGGGGATCGACCTGCTGGAGGGCAAGCCGTCGCGGATCCCGGGCAACTTCGCCGCGACGCCCGAGGCCTCGGCATTCCTGGTGTTGCAGCACGGCAGCGGACCGGAAAGCCCGGGCTTCTGGGGGACGATCGCCCACGAGTACCTCCACGGCTGGACGCCCGTCGCCTTCTCGCAGGCCGAGCCCGAGCCGACGCCCGTCGAGGGACGGCTCTGGCCGTGGTTCCGCGAGGGCCTGACCAACTACATCGGCTACCAGGTGGCCCACCAGGCCGGGCTGCTCTCGGACGAGCAGTGGACCACGAGGGCGACGCGCTTCCTCCGCGAGTACGCCTCCGTCGAGCCGGGCAGCGCCGTCACAGGAGCGCGCGCCTACAGCGAGGGCTTCGTCATCGGGCTGGCGCTCGACGCAGCCCTGGTCCGCGTCTCCGCTGGCGAGTCCACGTTCCGCGACTGGTTCGAGGGTCTCCTGGAGCGCCATGCGGGCGAGGACGGCGTGCCGATCACGCTCGACGCCATGCGAGACGCCGCGCGCCAGCTGGGCGACGCGGGGACGGCCGATCTGTTCGACCGACTCGTCTCGACCGATCCGCCCGTCGTGCGCGCCGCCCTCCGAGAGGCCGTCGTTGGCTCCGGGCTGGCGATCTCAGACACCGAGGACGGTCCGCTGGTAGAGCTCGGCGAGCGCGTCCCAATGCTCGACCCACTCGGGCAGCAGGCGGAGCGCCGGGCCGTCCGCGCGCGGCTCCAGGCCGCCTACGACGCTGCTGGCGTGCTCGAGTGGCCGCTTATCCCGGCCATCCCCGTGGGCAGCGCCCAGCTGGCGGAGGTCGCCAGCGGGCCCGAGGCCGACCGCCGCTGGCGGCCCTACGCCTACGGCGCGGGATCGGACATCGACGTAGAGGTCGACGGCGACGCGCTTCGCGTGAGTGGCCAAACTGGAGGCGGGTTCACGGGTGCCGGCGTCGCGCTGGCACTCGGTACGCCAGACGAAACGGCCGACCTGAGCGCGTTCGATGGCATCGAGATCGACGTGGAGGTCGCCGAGGGGCCGGTCGTGGTCCAGGTGACGACGTCGCTGCTGGGGTTCATCGACCTGCCGTTCGTGTCCATCGGCGAGACCGACGGCCGCGTGACGCGACGCCTCGCCTGGTCCGACTTCCGCCAGGGACGCCCGACGCCAGGGTGGGAGCAGAACGCCTCGGCGGTGCAGGTGCTCGTGCGCGGCCAGGGCGAGAAGACGACCACGTTCACGCTCCACGACCTCCGCCTGTACCGAGACGGAGACGCGTCTGCGGATTGATCTCCCCTGTCACCATCTCCTTTCCCTGATGCATCGACACCTCCTCTCCCTGCTCGTCGTCACCACTGCGGCGTGCTCGTGGGCACAGCCGATCGCCCTCGATCCCTACCCGCTGGCGACCTCCGACGAGACGACCGTTCCGGCAGAGATCGGGGAGGTGCTCGTGCCCGAGAACCGGGCGGACACGGAGAGTCGGATGATTCCGGTCCGATTCGTGCGCCTGGCCAGCCGCGCCGAGGCGCCAGCAGCCCCTGTCGTGTACCTCGCCGGAGGACCGGGAGGATCGGGCACGGCAACGGCGGAGACCCGGCGGATAGAGCTGTTCGAGGCCCTGCGCGAGCACGCCGACGTGATCCTACTGGACCAGCGCGGCACCGGGCTATCCGAGCGGCTCCCCTACTGTTCGTCGTCCGTCGAACTGCCACCGGATGAAGCCCTCACCCGAGACCGCTGGGTCGAGCTTCACCGGCGGGGCCTGGACGAGTGCCTCGGGTTCTGGGAGGCGGAGGGCATCGACATCCGGGGGTACACGACCTGGGAGAGCGCTGCGGATGTCGAGGCCGTCCGCCAGGCGCTCGGCGTCGAGCGCGTGAGCCTGCTCGGCATCAGCTACGGCACCCATCTGGCGCTGGCCGTCCTGAAGCGATTCCCCGAAAGCGTAGACCGCGCGGCTCTCGTGAGCGTCGAGGGTCCCGACGACACGGCCAAGCTGCCGTCCCGGACCGACGCCTACCTGGCTCGGCTCCAGGCAGCCATCGACGCCGACTCGGCCTCGGCGGCTCGCTACCCCGACATTCGCGGCATGATCGCTGGCGTCCTCGACGCCGTCGAGGCCGATCCGCCGCGCGTGACCGTCCGCCAGCGGGACGGGACCTCGTTCGAGCGCACGCTCGGCCGCTTCGACCTGCAGCAGACCACCGGCTGGATGATCTCGGACCCGGACCGCGCCGCGTCCATCCTGGCCGCGTACGAGGCCGCCTCCGCTGGCGATTACACCTTCTTCAGCTACTTCCCTGCTCAACGTGTCGGCTTCGCTGCCATGGCGACGGCGATGGACCTCGCCTCCGGCATCTCCGCCGAGCGTGCCGATCGCATCGCACGGGAGCGCGAGACAGCCCTCCTCGGCGATGCCCTCAACGCCCCGATGCCGCACCTCGCCGGTTCCGTCGATGGCCTCACGCTCCCCGAGAGCTTCCGCCAGCCGACTACGTCGGACCGTCCCGTGCTCATCGTCTCGGGCACGCTCGACGGGCGGACCTATCCGGAGGCCGCAGCGGAGGTCGCGTCCGCGCTGCCGAACAGCACCACCGTGACGGTCGAGAACGCAGGGCACAACCTGTTCTTCGATCACCCAGACGTCGTCGGCCTCATCGTCGACTTCGCCAGCGGGGCGGCCGTACCGACGCAGACGCTCGTGGCTCCGCTCCCCACGTTCAGCGACCGATGAGACGTCTAGCCTCCCTCCTCCCCGTCGTTCTGTCGGCACTGATCGCCAGCGGGGCCGTGGGTCAGCCGGTGGCCATCACCGACGTCTCGCTCGTTCCATTGGACTCGGCGGGGGTCGTACGTAACCAGACTGTGGTGACCGACGGGGATCAGATCCTCTCGATCGGGCCCGCTGGCGAGGCCGTGATTCCCGATGGCGCCCGCCTCGTGGATGGTCGAGGGCGATTTTTGATGCCAGGCTTGGCCGACATGCACGTCCACCTCTCGGGAACGCCTGCCTCTGCGGAGGACGACCGCGCAACGTTCGCGCTTCTTCTGGCGCACGGCATCACGACAGTCCGCAACCTGTGGGGGACGCCCGCTGTGCGAGCCCTTCGCGACAGCGTCGAGGCCAGGCTCGTCGTGGGCCCGCGCATCTGGACCTCCGGGCCCTTCGTGATCGGCCGCCCAGATTCGCTGGCCAGTCCGTGGCAGCCCCAAGAGGTTGCCGCGTCGGATCCCGCATATCTCCTCGGGCGCACTGAGACCGACGGACGGGCCATCGCACAGTATCACGTCGCGGCGGGGTACGACATGGTCAAGGTCCACCACAACACGCCGCTCGCCGTGTGGCGCGGCCTGACCGACGAGGGCACGCGAATCGGCATTCCGATCGTCGGGCACGCACCACCTGCGGTCGGGGCGGCCACCGTTCTCACGAGCGCACGCCAGAGCAGCATCGAGCATTACAGCCCGTTTGTATACCTCGTCCAGGCAGCCGATGCGCCCTCCCGAACGGCCGAGGCGTGGTACGACCAGATCTTCGGACCGTACCGCCATGTGGACCATGAGCGGCTGGCGCTCCTCGCGGAGCTCGCTGCAGCCTCCGGCACGTGGTTCGTCCCGACGGCCCTGGTGGCCGAGTGGTACAGCGGCCCGCAGCCCGAGATGGTCGCCCACCTCGACGACCCTGAGGTGCTCCGCTTCACATCACCAGCGCAGCGCGGGACGTGGCGCCAATACGCCGGAGGGTTTGCGTCCTACCTGGAGCCGTGGGGCATCGACATGTCGCTGGAGCGGCCGTTCGCGCTCGCCTTCGTGCGTGCATTCCACGCCGCGGGCGCCCGGATGATGATCGGTAGCGACGCTCCGGCGACGATGGTGCCGCAGGGACTCGCCACACATGCCGAGATGGCCCTGTGGCAGGAGGCTGGGATCTCTCCCCTCGACGTGCTTCGGGCAGCTACACTCGAACCGGCACGCTACCTGCGGCAATCCGGACTCGCCAGCGGCCCCAGCGGCCTCACCGTCGGCGCGCCAGCGGACCTCCTCCTCCTCCGGGCGAACCCGCTGGCGGACGTCGCGAACGCCCAAGAGATCGAGGCCGTGGTCACACGTGGACGGCTGCTGGACCGAGGCGCACTCGACGCACTCCTCGCCGATGCGACCGCCCGGTACGCCGACCGCCCATGATGCATCGCCTACCTTTCGGTGTGCTCGAACACGCTCCGAAGCCTCGGCTGACCGCGCGCGGCGTCGCTCTGTTTACGGCGGCTTACATCGCGCTGGCGCTGCTCTACACGGTCACGATCGAGTGGTACCAGCTGCGAGACGGTGTGGACGTGTTCCTCGCGGAGGCGATCTCTCTCGCCCCGAGGTCCTTTGTCGACTATGCGCTCAAGGGGCTGCTCACCCTTCCCGTGTGGTGGGTGGCCATCCGCAAGTTGGACGGCAAACCGGGCGCGCAGGTCATGGCCCATGTCGTGCTCGGTCCGCTGTGGGTCTGGGCCTGGTTCACGATCTATCGAGCCCTCACGCCCGTCCTGGGGTACGGTATCGGGGCATACGTCGAGTCCTGGGACGTCTTCATCCCGTCGCTCGTCTACGCCGCCCAGTTCGGCGCCCTCCATGCCGTCCGCTACGTGTCCGAGGTCCGTCGCCAGGCGACCGCTGAGACCGCCCTGCGCGACCGCCAGCGGGAGCTGGAGCGCGCGGCTCAGGAGGCCCAATTGGCGACGCTGCGGGCGCAAATGGACCCGCATTTCCTGTTCAACACGCTCAACTCGGTCGCCGCGTCGGTACCACCGGAGCAGGGTGCCACGCGCGACCTCGTCGCCCGGCTAGCGGGCCTCGTCCGGTACACGCTCGCGGCGGCCCGGCGCGACCGCGTCCTGCTGCGCGAGGAACTCGACTTCGTCCGGGACTACCTGGCGCTGGAGCAGGAACGGATGGGCGACCGGCTGGCAGTCCAGATCGACGCCGACGACGCAGCCCTCGACGTCCCCATCCCTCCCATGCTGGTCCAGCCCCTCGTCGAGAACGCCATCCGCCACGGGCTGGCGCCAACGCTCGGTGGTGGGACCGTCCGCGTCGAAGCACGACGCATCGGCGATGCCGTGCACGTCCTCGTCCGCGACGATGGGGCCGGTCCCAATCGGCCCATCCACGACCTGCTGGCGCCCGAGGACGAGCCCGCGGGTGACGGAGGGGTCGGACTCGCCAACACCGACGCGCGACTGCGCGCGCTCTTCGGCGAGGGACTCGCGCTGGACGTCCCCGGTTCTGGCGACGGGCAGGCGCTGGGCTTCGAGGCACGGTTCTCGATTCCGGTCTCGACCGAAACAGTTCCGGCATGACCCGCGCCCTGATCGTCGACGATGAAGCACCCGCCCGCCGGATGGTGCGCGACGCGCTTGCCGCGATGGGTGCCACCGGCCCCGACGGCCAGATCGAGGTCGTCGGCGAGTGTGCCAACGGGCCCGAGGCGGTCGCCGCTGTCGCCGATGCAGAGACCACCCGCCAGCCGATCGGCCTGCTGTTCCTCGACGTGCAGATGCCCGGCCTGACCGGCTTCGAGGTGCTGGAAGCCCTCCGCGACCGAGGCCTGACGGCGCCAGCGGTGGTGTTCTCCACCGCGTTCGACCAGCATGCCGTTCGGGCCTTCGAGGTCGCCGCAGTGGACTACCTGCTGAAGCCGTTCACGCAGGCGCGGTTCGAGGAGGCCGTCGGGCGAGCCCTCGCGACCGACGCGGACCCGACAGAGCGGGTCGTCGAGACCGTGCGTCAGTCGGGGGCCCGGTTTGCCGAGCGCCTCCTGGTCGAGGACGGCGGCGTGTTCGTCCCCGTGGCCACGGCCGACGTGCTCTGGGCCGAGGCCGCTGGCGACTACACGAAGCTGCACACGCTGGGCAAGACCTACCTCGCCAGCCAGGGCATCGGCGCCCTCACCGAGCGGCTCGACCCCGACCGGTTCGCCCGGGTCCACCGGTCGACCATCGTCGCGCTGGACGCGCTTCGGGCACTGGAGCGTGACAACTCCGGCGGGTTCGTCGCCCGGCTGGCGGACGGCGCCGTCGTGCGCGTGTCTCGGACCTACGCGGACACGATCCGAGACATGATGGCGTGATCGGGACCGAGACACTCGGATGGCGCCGCACCGCTTCGGTTAGGACGGAAGACCGGAGACGGAAGACCTCTGACAGCTTCAACCGCTGGCGGACTCCGAAGAACGTCCGTCAGGCCGTGGCGCGCTCCGCAAGCGGGGTCGCCTTCGACACCAGCAGCGGCATCAGGTGCGAACGGTACGCCCAGAGCAGGAAGGCCGTCAGCGCGCCCAGGACGTAGGCTCCTGCTCCACCCGCCATATCGAATGACAGGTGGTACAGCACCACACCGACGGCGATGGGCACGAGCATGATCAGCGCCAGCGGTACGAACCGCCCCGCCAGCAGGAGCGCGCCGATCACCACCTCGAAGGCTTTCACGACCGGCAGAACGTTGCCCGCGACGAGGGCGCCCATGAACTCGCCACCCGCTGGCGGCGGTGCCGGTTGCGGGATGACGTTGAGGAAGCCGTTCAGCCCGAAGACGAACAGCAGCAAGCCCGTGAGGTAGCGGGCGACGGTGGCAGCGATACGCATGAGCGCAAAGGATCGGGCTCGAATGTTCGTCACAACAAGTAGTCAGGCGGTTGGTTCCGGCGCGACCGGCCTGCTCATACCTCAAACGCCGGAGCGTCCCTCCAGTGCTCGGCTCAGCGTCGCCTCGTCGGCGAACTCTAGGTCGCCTCCGATGGGCAGGCCGCGCGCGATGCGCGAGACCGTGACCCCGAACGGCTGGAGCATCTGGCTCACGTAGTACGCCGTCGTGTCGCCTTCGACATTGGGGTTCATGGCCAAGATCACCTCGGCGATGGGCACTGGCGGCAGCGGGCTCTCACCGCCCGTGGGCTCCGCGACGGTTCCGTTGGCATCGCCAGCAGGCCCGCTGGCGGTACGCGCCGAGGTCGCGACGCGCGCCACGAGCTCCGACACGTGGAGGTCGTCCGGTCCGATGCCGTCGAGCGGTGAGATCACGCCGCCGAGGACGTGGTAGAGGCCTCGGAACTCGCCGGTCCGCTCCAGCGCCAGCACGTCGGACGGCTCCTCGACCACGCAGATGGTGCTGCGGTCGCGGCGCTCCGACCGGCAGACGGGGCAGGGGTCCTCATCGGTCACGTTGAAGCAGACCGAGCACGTCTTGACGCGGTCCTTCGCGGCCACGAGCGCACGGGCGATCTCGACCACCTCCTCGCGCGGCATCTTGAGGATGTAGGCGGCCAGCCGCTGTGCCGTCTTGCGTCCGATCGTCGGCAGCTTGGACAGCTGCTCGACGAGGGCTTCGACGGTCTCGGAGGTCAGGTGCATGGCAGAGGCTGGCGCGACCGGGCGAAGCTAGCGCCGCCCGGTGACAGCCCTGCGTCGCGTCCTGCTGGCGAAGTGAACTCGCTAGCGGAGGCTGTCCGCCAGCGGGGCGGTCACATGCCCGGCAGGTTCATGTTGCCGAGGTCCAGCCCTGGCGGCAGCATCGAGCTGGCGGCCTCTTGCATCTTGCGGGCCTTGACGGCCTCGGCCTCCTCGATGGCCTTGTTGACGCCGGCCACGACGAGGTCTTCGAGCAGCTCCATGTCGTCGAGGTCCACCGCATCGGGGTCGATCTTGATCGCGACCACGCGACCGGTACCGTCGGCCGTGACGGCGACCATCCCGCCGCCGGCTTCCGTCGTCACGCGCTCCTCGGCGAGCTTGGTCTGCGTATCCGCCATGCGTTGCTGCATGTCGGCCATTTTGCCGAAGAGATCGGCCATGTTGGGAGTTCCGTCCATTGGATCAGTGGAAAGTGCGACGTTGGGTGTGGAACGTTCAACGCCTGCACGTTCAACCTTCCACGGGCTACTGCCAGACGATCTCGGCGCCGAACTGCTCGAAGAGGGCTCGGACGACCGGGTGATCGCGGCGCATCTGCTTGAGCGCCTCGAACGGGTCGGACGGAGCGGCGGTTTCGACCGTGTCTTTCGGAGCGATGACCCAGCGCACGGGCGGTGGCTGAGGCATGAGCCCGGCCAGCACATCGTGGAGCGCTCGCTCGTTGTCGGTCGCCACGCGGACGGCGAACGCGTCCTCCATTCCGATCTCGACGGCGCCGCGCGCGACCCGAAACGGCGCTCCAGCCTTGACGATGGCTCCGACGCGCACGCCCACGTGCTCGCGCACCGCGGCCACGAACTGTGGCCACGCGTCCTCGACGGCCGTCAGCGCAGGACCGAGCGGGTCGGCGGACATGGGGCTCGCCGCATCGCTCGGCTCTGGCGCGATGAGATCCAGAGACGCCGAGTGTCCGTCACCGCTGGACGTTCGGCGGAGGGCTGGCGTGCCGAACAGCGACGACGCCCGGGACGCTGCAGCTGGCGCGGGAGACGCGGTCTCCGCTGGCGCGGGTGCCACGGGCGGAGGCGGTGCAGGAGGCGGTGGTCCAGGCGGAAGCACAGGCTCGCCGCCCTCGTCATCGGACGGAGGCTCCGGCTCGCGAGCGTCCGTCCCGCGGGGCTCCCCCGCTGGCGGCTGCGGAACCGGCGCTGGGGCAGCCGGGGACAGAAGCGTCTGGCCCTCACCTAGCCGTGCGGCGGATACCTCGGCCACCGGGGGCTCGACCACTAGGGGCTCGGCCACCGGGGGCTCGACTACTGGGGTGGGCGGCGCAGGCGCCGATCCGTGGGAGGCTTCTGCTGGCGCAGTGGCCACCGGGGAGGACGCTGGATCCCGTGTCGGCTGTGGCACCGGGACCGCTGGCGCAGGCTCGGGCGGCGGCGCGGCCTGCGACGCAGCGGCGGAATGCGGCTTCCCTGCACTGGGCGCGTCGTACGTGGCGGGCGTCTCGGCCGTCTGGGCCGCAGGTGCTGTCGCTAGCGGTCGCTCAGGGGCCGTGGCGGGCGTCTCTCCTCGTGCGACGGCGCCTTCCAGCGCGGAGAGCCGGTCGAGGAGGCCGCGGAGGTCGGCGGCCGACTCCAGGCTCGCCATCTTGAGCAGCGACAGCTCCAGTGTGAGGCGCGGCTGTCGGCTGTCCCGGAGGTCGCCAGCGGCCTGCTCGGTTAGCATGAGCAAGTGCAGGAGGTCGGCCTCGCCGTAGGGCTGCGCGGCGTCGATGTAGCGGCGCCGGGTCGCATCGGTGCCTTCGATGAGGTCGCCGGTGCCCGTCGCCCGTGCCACGAGCAGGTTGCGGAGGTGATCGGCGAGGCCTTGCGCCAGCTCGTCCAGGTCGTGCCCGGCACGCACGACGCCATCGACGAGGGACAGCAGCCCAGCCCGGTCGCCGGCCCGCGCACGGTCGGTAATGCCGAAGAACACGTCCACGTCGACGACCCCGAGCGCCTCGCGGAGGGCACCGATGTCGAGGGTGTCGCCACACACCGAGACGGCCTGGTCGTAGACCGAGAGCGCATCGCGAAGCGCGCCGTCGCCCTTGCGCGCCAGAAGGACCAGGCTCTCCTCGTCGGCCGTGACGCCCTCCGCGGCGGAGATCTCGCGCAGCCGGGCCACGATCTCAGGCACGGAGATGCGCCGGAAGTCGAACCGCTGGGACCTCGACAGAATCGTGGGCAGCACCTTGTGTGGCTCCGTCGTCGCGAAGATGAACATCACGAACGGCGGCGGCTCTTCGAGGAGCTTCAGGAGCGCGTTGAACGCACTCGCCGAGAGCATGTGCACCTCGTCGAGGATGTAGACCTTCTTGCGTGCGCCCTGCGGCGGCACGAGCGCCTTGTCTCGCAGGTCGCGCATGTAGTCGACGCCGTTGTTGGAGGCGGCGTCGATCTCGAACACGTTGAGCGAGCGCCCCTCCTCGAAGGCCGTGCACGACGCGCAGGTGCGGCACGGCTCGGCGCGGTCGCGCTGGTCGAGCGGCGTCTCGCAGTTGACGGCCTTCGCGATCAGCCGCGCGGCCGTCGTCTTGCCCACGCCGCGAGGCCCACACAGGAGGTAGACGTGCGCCAGCCGGTCGCGCGTGATCGCGTTGCGGAACGTCTCGGCAACGTGCTCCTGCGCGACGAGGTCGTCGAAGGTCTGCGGGCGGTACTTCCGGGCGGTGACGGTGTAGCGGTCGGCGCCGGCCGTCGGGGAGCCGCCCTGGGTCGTGTCGGGCATCGCGGGTCAGGTCCGAGGGAGGCACCGCTGGCGGCCGCAGAGGATCCCCGGCCGCGCGCGCCTCACCGAACCAACATAGCCCCGGCGCTTCCGCACCGGGGCCGTGTGGACAACTGACGTGGCCGTCTGCCGGCGAGCGGCCCGCAGGACCGTCGCCAGCGGGTCTATGCCATGGCGCTGACGGCTGCGTCCTCGACGACTTGCGTTCCGCCGGTCTTGTCGCCGATCCGCCGTCCGTCGCTGTCGATGATGACGAGGACGCCCTCGACGAGGGCGAGGAGTCCGGCCAGGCCGCCCACGAGGGCAACCAGGACGCCCAGGATCGCTAGCGGGCCGAGGCCGAGCAGCACGCTCGCGATGCCGGAGATAATGGAGGGGACGGCCAGCGTCCAGTTGCGCTTGATCGAGGTCTCCATGTCGACGGTGCCGCCGTCCAGGCGAACGGCGCGCAGGCCGATCACCTTCTTGCCGAACGAGCGCCCGTCGGTGTACGGCGTCTCCAGACCGTCGCGAACGAGGTAGTAGGCGGCGCCGATGAGCGTCCCGATCCCGCCCATGAGGGTTCCGAAGAGTCCGAAGACGAAGGCGATCGCGCCGGCGATCAGGCCGTCGATCAGGGCGGCCAGGAAGCGCTTGACGAGGTCTGCTTTGGGTTGGGCGTTCACAGATGCAGGGGGTGTATGCAGGTGGTCGCCCTAGATACGCCAAACCATTGGATCTACAGTCACAGCGCCCCAGGGCCTGTGGCTTGCAGCCTGGCACCCGCCTCGCTACGCCCGTGCCTCGACCACGCGCGTCTTCGCCAGCCGGTCGCCGATGCGACGGCCGACGGGGTCGATGGCCACCAGGACCCCTTCGATCAGGACCAGGCCACCGGCGCCGTACAGAGCGAACTCACCGAACGGGAGCCCGCGGTAGCCGCCCGCGAGGTACAGCACCGCCCACACGGTGATAGCGATGCCAACGGTCGCGTTCCGGCGGATCGACGTGAGAACTGTCATCGGGTCTCGGCTGACGCGGTAGGGCCGGATGCCAAGCCACCGCTTGCCGAGCGAGCGAGCGCCCCACTCGGCGTAGGGGACGCCGTCGCGGAGCAGCAAGTACAGCGCCCCGAGCAGCAGGCCGACGCCGAACATCCGCCCCTTCATCACGCCGGGCGTGAACGCCGCTGGCGTGAGCGCCAGCAGGAGCGCGAGCGTGGCGTCGAGGAGGGCCGCGGCGTAGCGGCGGACGCGAACGGGGCGGGCCGTTTGGGCCATGACGAGTCGAGAGGGGTCGCCCGGACGATACCGACCGCCGCGCGCACGGAGCCAGTGAAGCCTCTGCGCCGCTGGCGCCGGCACCGCTGGCGTCTACAGCCGCGCCTTGAAGTAAGCGTAGGCCTCGTTGATCGACTTCGTTTCCTCCTCCGCCAGCTGTTGGAGCTTGGCGCCGAGGCCTGCCACACGGTCGGGATGGTAGGCCGCTACGAGCCGGCGGTAGGCCGCGCGGAGTCCGTCGGCGGTGACGGGACCCGGGTCCAGCTCCAGCGTCGCACGGTGGCGCGCCTCATCCGACTCCGGCGCGGGTGCAGGCGGGCGGTCCGGCTCGGGCGTGGCCCGCTGGCGACCGCCGCCAGCGGCATGGCGGGCACGCTCGCGACGCCGGCGCTCACGACGGATGCGCTCGCGCATGGCCTCGGCGCGGGCGTCGCGCGAGGTGTAGAACGAGGTGCGAGCGCCACGGGCGGCGCGCTCCGCCGCCACCTGGCTCTCACGGGCCGAGATCGCCCCCCCGGAGCGTCGCACGTCGGCCACCCATCCTAGCACGACCGATGCGATCAGCATCAGGACCGTGATCGTCGTGGCCGCGGCGACAAGCGACATTTATAGGGCGAGCGTGGAATCGGCGGGGGCAGGCACGGCCTGCGGAGGAGGCTGCGAGACCGGCTCCGCATCGACGGCCTCGGGCTGGAAGCACGCGCGGCAGCGGGGCTCATAGGACTCGGCCTCGCCGACGAGAACGCGGGTCCCGCTGGCGACGATCCGCTGCGAGTGGTTGGCCGGGGCGCCGCAGCGAACGCAGACAGCGTGGAGCTTCGTGACGTGCTCGGCGACGGCCATCAGCTGCGGAACCGGCTCGAAGGGACGTCCGAGGTAGTCCTGGTCCAAGCCGGCGACCACCACGCGGCGCCCCTCGCGGGCAAGCCCCTCGGCAACCTCCACCAACTCGACGCCGAAGAACTGCGCCTCGTCGATGCCCACCACGTCCGCCTCGCCAACGAGCAACCGGATCGGATCAGCGGTGTGGACGGCCTCCGACGGCATAGCCGTCGCGTCGTGGCTGACGACGTCCGTGTCGTGGTAGCGCGTGTCGATGGCTGGTTTGAAAAGGGCCACCTTCTGGCGCGCGAACTGGGCACGGCGGAGGCGGCGCAGCAGCTCCTCCGTCTTGCCCGAGAACATGCTGCCACAGACGACCTCGATCCAGCCACGGCGCCGGCCGCTCTCGTCGAGGGGATAGACGTGGGGTTCCATGCGGGAATCTACAGGATGGAGAGCAGGAAACAGACCGCTTGTAGGGGCGACTCGGCGAGTCGCCCCTACCCACCTTGGCGAGTCGCCCCTACCCACCAACCGGCTCGACGGCGGCCTCGCGGACCCACCCGCGTGCACGTCCAACGCGCACGGGGCGCCAGCCGTCCTCTGCCTCGCCCGCCCACACGACCTCCCCCTCGCGCGCCCGAGCGACCGGCGCGGCCGTCGGCGACGGCGACTCCACGACCGCCACCTCCTCCACGAGCACCACACTGCGTGGCGCGCTCGCCTCCCACACGGCCCAGGACGCCATGGCCACCAGCGCGACCGCCACGGCACCCACGCCGAGGGCCGCCCGCTGGCGGCTAGCGACGGCGAGGCCCAGCGTCCCGAAGGCAGCGGCCAGCGCCAGCACGACCAAACCCAGCGACCCGACGACAGCGCGCATCCAGATTACCGTCCGATGCATCGTCGAGGGCGCTGGTGCACCGGACCGTTCCCGGGCGAGAGACACGTTGCGAGCGATGTCCTCGTCGAGCGGGGCGAGCCGAGCGGCCCGCTCCAGATGGAGGCGCGCCCGCCCCGTCTCGCCTCTGCGCAAGGCGAGCGTGCCCAGGTTGTACTCGACCTCTGCCGAGGCGAGGCCATCCGGTCGAGCAGCGTTCCAGACGGCCACAGCGCCCAGCGTGTCGCCCTCCGCCAGCAGGGTCTGCCCTCGCTCGAAAAGGTCGGCCGGTGGCGACGCGGCCTGGAGGAGCAGGAGCACGAGTACGATCATGCGCCTGCCGGCTCCGTGTCGAGCGCGGAGAGCACCGTCTCCACCTCGGCGATCGTCGCTCGCAGATCAGGCCCGATGCCGGGCGCGAACTGGCCCCGCTGGCACTCGGCCAGGAGGTGTTCGGCCCGCTGGCGCCCGCCAGCGGGGGCGTCCGGGTTCGAGGCGAGGGCATCGCGGAGGACGGCCTCGACCTCGGCGAAGGCGCGCCCGTCGGCCAGGCGCTGAGCATCCGCGAGGCGCTCGCGCGCCGACGCGGGCGCGGCCTGTGCGGATCGCCCGCCGAGCCGCTCGCGGCCTGCGCGGACGCCCAGGAAGAGGCCACCAGCCAGCAGGGGAAGCGCCAACCCGCCACCGAGCACGCCCCACAGCCACGAGGCGTCGCCTGGCGCCTCGCGCCAGCGGGCGGAGGCCTTGAGGCCTGCGGGCCCGTCGGGGCCCTGCTCGGGCGGCGCGTCGGCCAGGGCGTCGCCGCTGACGGCCACCTCGACGGGCTCCGTCTGGACCGTCACGTAGCGTCCGCGCGCCGGGTCGAAGTAGGAGAACGGCGCTGCCGGAACGGTGAACGTGCCGCCGCCCTGCGGCACGAACGTGTAGGTAAACGTCTTGACGCCACGCAGCGGCTCGGAGCCCCGAAACGCCTCGCGGTCCTCGCGCGGGTCGTACGCATCCACGCCTGCTGGCGCCTGCAGCTCGGGCGCCTCCAGAAGCGCCACGTTGCCGTCGCCCTGGATGGCCACCTGAATACGAACCGCTTCCCCAGCCTCCACGCGGAGGTCCTCGGTCTGGGTCGATACCTCGAAGCCGCCCACGGCACCTGTGAACGATGGCGGGGCGCCAGCGGGGAGCGGGCGCACGTCGATGGACACCGCGGGCGCCTCGACCTCGCGGTCCTCCGACCGCTGGCGGAACGGCGAGAAGAACGGCGCGAACGGATCGTTGCTGGCGCCGCCGCGGAGGATCTTAACGAGGTCGACCGTGAACTGCATCGGCGCCAGCTCCAGGGTGCCGGTGCGCGTCGGGAAGAGGGCGATGCGACGGATGGTGACGGCCTCGTAGGGCTCGCCGCCGATGGTGGCGGGGCGCGGGTAGGTCGAGGGCACATCCATTTCCTCGCGCCACGCACCCGCCGCATCCCACGTACCGATGGGCGCCGTCTGGCGAGGTGAGATCTCCGGCTCGAAGTAGAGGACGTAATCGACCACCACTTGCTGGCCCACGTAGGCCGTTCGCCGCGACAGCTCGGCGCGGACGAACAGATCACGCGAGGACGAGGCCCGAGGAGCCTGCGAGGCCGGCGCGCGCCGAGCGGGTGCAGCCGACGCTGGCGAGATGGAGACCGTGACGCCACTCGCCGTGACCGTCTCCCCGGCCACCTCAGCGCGGAACTGCCGGATGCGTCCGGTCCCGGGACGCACGGCACGGTAGACCCAGGCGATGCGGCGCTCCACGCGCCCGTTGATCGAGGTCGTCGCGTCGAGCGTCGGCTGGCGCGAGACCAGTTCGAGAGCCCCCGTCGAGAGCGGCGCCGAGATCCGCGTACCCCGCCCGCCGTCGAGCGTGACCGTGTACACGACGGTCTCGCCCACGTCGATCCGGGTGCGCGACAGCTCCGCCGAGGCCGACTGCGCCGCTGCCCCGCCGGCGAGCGCGAGGAGGAGGACCGGAGCTAGAAGACGGTGAACGAAGGGCTGGCGCCGTGTCTGGGTGTCCTCCGGCGGACGGAGGGTGCTTGGCAGCAGGCCGAGTCCAAGCTGGCATCGAGCCAGGGCACCGCTGGCGTCCAGCCGTCGCCAGCGGGGAAGGCGCGCCGAGATCCGCGGTCGGCGGTCGGAGGTCGAACGTCGTCCCCTCACCAGTCCTTGTCGGATCGGTTCTGCCGGCTCGGGGCGCGGCGGAGCTGGCGTAGGAGCAGCTCTTCTTCGCCGCCGACCGCGTCGAGGAGGCGTTGGGCTTGGGCCTCCGTCATCTCGCCGGGCTCACCGAGCGACGGCGGCGGCTCTCCGGACTCCGTCGGGTCCGACGGAGACGGGCTGTTGCGGTCGCTCTCGGCCTCCTGCCCGTCGTCTCCGGGCGGAGACCCTTGCTCGTTCTCGCCCTGCTCCCCGTCGTCTCCCTCCTCGCCCTGATCGCCGGGGTCTGTGTTCTCCGCCTCGTCCTGCTGGCCGCCGTCCTGGTTGTCCTGCTCTTCCTGCTGCTCCTGGATGAGATCGCGGAGGGCCTGGAGCTTGGCATCGTCCGGGGCGAGGGCGAGGCCGGCCTCGACGGCCTGGAGCGCACCGGCTTTGTCTCCCTCCACGTACCTCTGGGCACCTTGGTGGTAGAACTCCGCTGGCGACGGGTCTGGCTGGACCGCCAGTGCCGTGGCAGCGACGGTCGAGACGACAACGGTGAGCAGGAGGAGCGCTTTGGTCATGGCTGCGGAACGCCTTCTTCGATCTGGACGACCCCGTCGAGGCGCTGGACGAAGTCGGCGTAGGCGGCGACGCTGGAATCTTGGGCCAGGCCGCCCTGCATGACGTCCAGGGCTTCCCGGTATTGCCGGGCCTGAACGAGCGAGTCGGCCTGGGCCTTGAGTTGTTCGGCGAAGTCGGAGGGCTCGGGCTGAGGCGGCGGGTCCTCGATCAAGCGCCGCGCGATCTCCTGGTTGCGGCGTGCGTCGGGCGTGGGAGCGAGGAGCAGCGCCAGCCGGAGGAGCGAGTCGGCGCGGACGGCATCGCCAGCGGTGAGTGCAGCCGTGCCGGCGTCGTAGGCGTAGCGGCCCCGCTGGCGCGGCGTATCGGCGCGGGCGAGGGCCTCGGCGAACGCGCTGTCGGCTTCGGCGGTCCGCTCGGCGCGCATCCGGGTCACGCCGAGGCCGTGCCAGAGGCGCGCGCGCAGCGGGCGCGGCACGTCCGGCGTGGCGATGCCCGAGACAAACTGGGCCTCGGCGCGGGCGAGGTCGCCGGCATCGAGGGCTGCCACGCCGCGGCGTCCCTCGACGGCGCCCGGCTGGATGGCATCGGGCCGGCAGCCTCCGAGCAGCAGCAGCGCCAGCAGGGACGCCACGGTCAGCGACGGCGCGCTGGCGTCTGCGTTCTCACCCGGCGCCTCCCCGCTCTTCGGTCCGCCAGCGGGGCGCGACGTGGGCGGACGCAGCGCGATCACGCGCTCTGCCAGCAGCAGCAGCAGCGCCAGCGCCAGCGGCCACTGGAAGCGCTCGGCGGACGCCGCGAACTCATCCTGCGCCACGACGGCGCGGTCGAGGCGGTCGAGCGCCTCGTTGATGGCGGGCGCCGCCGGACGACGCTCGGCGCGGAACACGTTGCCACCGGCGATCTCTTCGAGCGCCGCCGCCTCGTATCTGGTGATGATGGGCTCGCCGCGACGGTCTAGGCGTGGGCCGAGCGTGCGGCCTCGGCGAACGTCCGGCACCGGCCCGCCCTCGTCCGTCCCGACGCCCAGGGCGAAAATCTCGATGCCACGGTCCTGTAGGTAATCCGCCTGCTCGTCGAGGTCCCCCTCGTGGTCCTCGCCGTCGCTCACGATCAGCAGCGCGCGCGGGCGCGGCTCTTCTTCGTCGGTGGCGTCGAACGCCTGCCGGACGACGATGCCGGCACGGACGTAGTCGGTCCCTTGGACCGAGACCTGGGATGGGTCCGCGGCGTCGAGAAACAGGCGGAGGGCGCCCCGGTCGGTCGTCAGCGGGCACTGCAGGAAGGCCTCGCCGGCGAACACGACGAGCCCGATTCGGTCGCCGCGGCGCGCCTCGACGACGCGCCCGATCTCCAGCTTGGCTCGCTCCAGGCGCGACGGTGCCACGTCCTCGGCACGCATGGAGTCCGACACGTCGAGCGCGATGATGAGGTCGAGGCTCTCCTGGCGCCCTTCGCGCACGGCTGTCCCGAACCGGGGACCGGCCAGCGCCACCGCCAGCAGGCCCGCTGCGCTCGCCAGCAGGACGCCGCGGATCCACCGCTGGCGCGCCAGCGACGCCCGCGACGGCTGGCGGTCGGCGCGGGGCCCGAGGAAGAGGCGGAGCGCCTCGGTGCGCCTCCGCGCCGCGTACGCGAATGCCGCCAGCCCGGCCGGCACGAGCATGACCGCGAGGGCGAGGACCAGGGGAGAGCGGAATGACACGACCGGAGGCTACCAACGCCGAGGCCCCTCTTGCCGTGCCTTCGGCGTCAGCCGTCTGCCACGAGGCCCGTCGCACGACGAAACGGCTCGACAGCCGTCAGGTCGACCCAGTGCGGACCGATGGCAGGTCCGCCTCCCTCGCCCGCATCTACGTACGGAGCGTCGGGGCCAGGGCGCGCCGTCGAGAAGAAGAGGGTCTGCCCGTCGGGCGACACCTCCGGCGAGTCGTCGCTGAACGGCGAGTTGACGGCCGGGCCGAGGTTGACAGGCTCGCCCCACCCGTCACCGTCGCGTACGACCACGAACAGGTCGCTCTGGCCCTCGCCACCGAGACCCTCGGACGCGAAGATCACCCAGCGCCCCTCGGGGTCGACGGAGACGCCGCTCTCGCGACGCGACGTGTTGAACGGCAGGAGCTCCGGGGGTTGGTAGCCGCCAGTGCCGTCGGCCGCGGCGCGGTAGACGTCTCGGCGGCCTCCGCCGTCGTCGAGCCGCTCCGTCCAGAAGTAGAGGTCTCCGTCGAGCGTCGTCCGCGGCGCCGTCTCGTTGTGGACATAGCGGACGAGCGCGTTCTCGGGCGTCTTCTGCCGGTTGATGTCCGGGCCGTCGATCGGCAGGAACGTATCCCAGTCGACGCGTCCGTCGGCGGTCATGGCGCCGGACCACAGATCGAAGTCGCCAACCTGCACGCCTCGCGGCGCGTCCAACCCGTCCGGGTAGTTGTACTGGCCGGGGTGGGGCTTGATGTACGAGAGGAAAAAGCGCTCGCCGTCGGGCGCCACGTGCGGCCAGTCGACCCGCCAGCCGGCCGTGGCCTCGACGCGCTCGGCCGTCCAAGCGCCGGACGCCTCGTCCCACTCGGCCGTCCACAGTTCTTGGATCGACGACGGGTCGTTGAAGTCGGGGGCGTCCCAGCGGGCGTAGTAGACGCGCCGGAAGTCGGGCGTGACGGTCGGCGTAAAGGTCCATCCGTCCGGGCTGTGGAGCTCGGGTGCCCATCGCTCGGCGGTCGCCGGGGGCCGGTACCACGAGGGCGCTGTCTCGTCTCCGCTGGCGGCCTCAGGTATCGGAAGTAGATCAGGATCGTCGTCCGGGGCACACGCCGCCAGCGGAAGCCACAGCGCGATGAGGGGAATGACTGGAGAGAGGAGCGCCATCGAACGGATGCGGGACTCGCCCAGGAACGGCACCGGATGTACGCTGGACAAGCGAAATGCGACGAGGCGAAGGGTCGGTGAGACGAACGGTGGAGGGACGCCCTGTGTCGGGAACGTTCGCAACCTGTGTGACGCTCCCGCCGTGTCCAGGTGCACCCGCCACCTGACTTCGATCATCGCACGCCTCCTCTGGATCGACTGCATCAGCGCGCTCGTCGCGGGAGTCACGCTTCTCGCGCTGTCGGCATGGCTGGGGCCGCTGCTCGGCCTGCCGCTGTGGGTGGTCATCGGCGAGGGGCTCGTGAACCTGGCGTACGGTGCCTTCTCGTTCTCCCTGGCGCGGCGCCAGCGGATACCGCTGCACCTGGTCTCGCGGCTGGCAGTGCTGAACATGGCGTGGGGCGTGCTCTGCGCGACGCTGGCCGTGGGACTCCTCGGAACGCTAACGGTCTTCGGGACAGCGCACTTTATCATCGGCGCGCTCTACGTCGGCGGGCTGGGCCTGCTGGAGTGGAGGCACCGAGAGGCGCTCCTCACAGATCACACCGACTGACCTCGCCCTGCTGGCGGTCGCGCAACGGGCACGACGCGTGGCATCGCCAGCGGTACCAGATCGGACCGTTATATCGCGGCGTCGTACCATCCGGAAGCGCTTCCTGTCCCCTAACGCTCATGTGCTTTCGCTTCCTGCTCGCCATTCTCTTGGCGATTCCCTTCACCTCCTCCGCCCAGACCGCTGGCGACGTCACCCTCGACTACAACGGCGAGGCTGTCACGGTCGACCGCGACGACTTCGGCGTCCCGCTCGTCACGGCCGAGACCGAAGGCGCCGTCTTCTTCGGCCAGGGCTTTGCGACGGCCCAGGACCGGCTGTTCCAGCTCGAGACCTTCTGGCGCGCGGCCACCGGGCGCCTCGCTGAGCTGCAAGGGCCTAACCTCCTCGGCCAGGACCAGGCCATCCGGACCGTGTTCTACACGCCTACGGAACGGGCCGCTCAGTTCGACGCGCTCTCGCCACGGCTCCAGACGATGATCTCGTCGTACGTCGATGGGGTCAACGCCTACATCGACTCGACCGCGGCCGACGCGGCGGTCTACCTGCCCGTCGAGTATGCCGCTGGCGGCTTCCAGCCCGAGCCTTACTCCGTCGACAAGGCGATGGCGGTGATCCAGTTCTTTATCCGCCGGTTCGGTGAGATCGGCGGCGAGGAGCTGGCGCGGCTGGCGGAGCTCCAGGCCGAGGGGTCGGAGTGGTTCAACGCGAACCGCCCGGTGAACGACCCGACGGCCTCTGTGACGATCGACGCCGAAAGTCAGGCCTCGGCTCCACACGGGACGGCCTACGCCGGGCCACCGGTCGACCCGGCGGTGGCGGCATCCGTCATGGCCCGGCGTGAGGCGGTCACGCAGACGCTAATCGACAACGGTGTCCCTCACAAGTTCGGATCGTTCGCTGCAGTCATCTCGGCCGCGATGTCGGAGACGGGACGCGTGTTGCTGCTCGGCGCCCCGCAGATGGGCGCGCCAGCGGTCGACGAGAAGGCGGTCACAGCGGAGTACGAACTCCTCGTGGGTACACCCGAGGGCGACGGCCTCCACGTGGCCGGCATGAGCGTTCCGGGCATTCCGGGCGTCATCATCGGCCGCACGCGCGGGCGGGCCTGGACCTTCACCACCGGGTTCTCTGACAACACCGACACGTTCACGCTCACGCTCGGTCCACCGGACGCGAACGGCGTCCCGACGTACCTCTACGACGGCGAGTTCAAGACGGCGCAGGTCGTGACCTCAACGATCAACGTGCGCGGGAGCGACCCGGTGACCTACACCAGCTTCCGGACCGAGGAGCACGGACCGGTCTACTCGCTCGACGCTGCCAACGGGCGCGCCTACGCGTACCGCTACACGTTCTGGGAGCGCGAGCTGGAGATGGCCGAGGCCCTCCTCGACGCCTGGGATGCCGAATCCATCGAGGACTTCCAGGCGGCGGCGTCCCGCATCCCGGTCTCCTTCAACATGTTCTACGCGGACAAGGACCAGAACATCGCGTTCTGGCACGTCGGCGAGTATCCGGTTCGTCCCGGAGACGCCGACCCGCGCCTCCCGCTCATGGGCGACGGCTCGCAGGAGTGGCTCGGCCTGACGGACTTCGCACAGCAGCCGCAGTCGGTAAACCCC
>JBCDLV010000013.1:0-23763 GCA_038744895.1 Bacteroidota bacterium
AGGCGCCACACGTGCGGACGGCGTCGTGTCCGTGCGGACGGCCACCATCACGACCACCGGGGGCTACTCGCCTGGCGCTCCCGGATTTGAGTTCGCACAGCTCGACCTGTTCTCGCAGCGATCGACGCTCCCCACGAGTGCCTTCTTTTCGCCAGCGGCGGTCAGTCAGCAAGACTTCCTGACTTCCTTCAGCGATACGCTGTCGCTGCTGCCGGGGACAAACACGCCGCTTCCCGACGTCCAGAACCAACTGGGACTCACCGTGGAGCAGCGCTCGTACGCCTGGAGCTTCCCCTTCACGGAGTACTTCGTCATCGTGGAGTACACGGTCACGAATACCTCCGACGAGCCGCTGCGAGACGTGTGGCTCGGCATCTGGGACGACCTGGTGGTCCGCAACGTCATCACGACCACGGAGGGCGGAGGCGCCTTCTTCAACAAGGGCGCACGCGGCGTGCTCGGCTACCCTGAGTACCAGGCCGCCAGCGGGGACCTGCTCACGGCGAACACCGATAGCCAGTACGTGAGCTACGCGTTCAACGCCGGCGGGGTGGAGGAGAGCCTCAACACGTACGGTGCCATCGCCTTCCTAGGCGCCGAGTGGGAGGATGCCGGAGACGCCGGACGACCCGCCGCAACGCGGTTCTTCCACCCGTTCGTGGCGGACCGCTACGCCGCCCTTGGACTCCCTTCGCCGGTGTTCAACCCGCGATTCTGGCTCTTCGGCGACCCGACGCCAGGCCTGGAGCGGCCCGGCGACGACCTCGACCGCTACGACCGGATGCAGAATCCCTTCCCGGACCCCACCGCGTTCGACACGCAGGGCGCCTACCTCCAAGCTCGCTCGGACTTCCTCGGGGACGGCAACGGCCAGGGACTCCTCCAGACCCAGGGCCCCCTGAGCCAGGGCAACTGGCTCGGCCTCACCTCTGTCGGCCCGTTCGTCGAGCTGGCGCCCGGCGCCAGCGTCACGGCCACGTTTGCCCTGGTGGCCGCGCTCAAGCCGGAGGCTTTTCAGACGGTGCCCGCGGGGCGACAGGCAGACACCCCGGACAGCCGCGCCCAGCTTCGCAACAACGTGTTCTGGGCCCAGGAGACGTTCGCGGGTGAGGATGCCGACTACGACGGCGAACTCGACGCCGGTGAGGACATCAACGGCAACGGCGTCCTCGACCGCTACCTCATCCCCGAGCCGCCGTCGAGCCCTCGCCTGCGGGTCGAATTGGAAGAGGGCCAGGCGGTGCTCTACTGGGATGCCGGCGCCGAGGGCTCCATCGATCCCATCACCGGACGCGCCGACTTCGAGGGCTACCGCATCTACCGCTCGGACCCCGGAGATGACCGGGACGGCAACATCCTGGGTGAGGCAGGACTGATCGCGCAGTACGACCGGGAAGGCAACGACATCGGCTTCAACAACGGCCTGGGAGATGTCCAGCTGGCGGACCCCGTGACGTTCCCCGGGGATGAGGTCACCTACGAGTACCGGTTCGTCGCGGACGGCCTGCTCGACGGCTGGCAGTATGCCTTCGCCGTGACGGCCTTCGATGAGGGGGACACGCAGAGCGGACTCCGCTCGCTGGAGTCGTCAGTGGCTTCCAATGCGGTCCGCGTGTTCCCCGGCCCGGCGGCGTCCGCCAGCGGGGAGGAGCAAGGCGTCGGCGTATTCCCGAATCCGTACCGCGTGCGGGCTGCCTGGGACGGGCCGCTCTCGACGCAGCGCAAGCTCTACTTCTACGGCCTGCCGGAGCGCGCCGAGATCCGGGTCTACACGCTCGCAGGCGAGATCGTTACGGAGTTCTCGCACGACGCCGCGACGTACTCTGGTGACATCCGCTGGTTCGATGACTTCGCGGGCGACGACCGGACCATCGCAGGCGGCGTTCACGCCTGGGACATCCTCTCAGACAACTCGCTCCGTCTCTCGTCGGGCCTCTACCTGTTCTCTGTCCAGAACCTCGACTCGGGCGAGGTCGAGACGGGCAAGTTCGTGATCCTTCGCTAAGGGCCGGGCCACCGGCTGCCGGGCCACCGGCACATTTCCCTCACCTCACTCTTCCCCATGAGACTCTCTACTCTCTTCGCCGCCGGCCTCGCGCTGGCGCTCGCTCCGGGCGCGGTCGCCCAGTGCACCGGCACGGCCGGAACTGACTTCCAGCAGGTCACGCTCCGTGAGGTGAACGCGCTGCCGCAGTCGAACATCGACGCACTTAATGCGGGCGGCGCCGATCTCACCCCACAGACTGTTGAGGACAACGTACTTAGCCCGCTGGATGGCCAGCGGATCGAGTTCACGGCCATCATCATGACGGACCCGACGCTGTCGAGTCTCGGCAGCCCTAGCACTGCGGGGCCGCCGAACCGGTACCATGTGTTCGTCCGTGACGTCGCGGCTGAGACGGACGGAGTGGCTGGTATGGGCGGCCAGCTTGTCGACGGCGACGGTATTTCGAGCGGATCCATCACGGACTTCTTCGTCGGTGATGAGGTCACCGTCTGCGGCGAGGTCTCGTTCTTCGGCACCGCGAGCCAAATCAACCCCGAGTCGATCACCAACAACTCGAACCCTCGGTCGCCTGGCGACGCGATCCTGGAGCCGGTCGTCATCGCGACAGACGACGTCCACAACACGTTCACGGTCAACGGTGAGGAGTTGAGCCAGGTTGACTGGGCCGTCTACCCTGACTTTGTCAACCAGTATGTCCGTCTCGAGTCGGCCGAGCTGATTCAGGGCATCCCCGGAGACCGTCCTAACATTCTGATCTCTACCCCGGGTGAGGACGCATCCATCCGCTCGGACAACCTCTCGGCGTGTTACGACAACCGCCGTCAGGACCCCACGTACTACCCGAGTGGAGACCTCCCGCCGTGCGTGGTTGACGGCCCGTTCACTCCGCCCCCGACCGGTATCGTCAATGTCCAGGGGTACCTGACGATCCGGAGCGGCTTCGACGCTTTCGGCAGCACAGTTCCGGGAGTCGGGGCATTCTCCATCAGCCCGTTCGAAGCAAGCGATTTTGAGATCGCGGTTGCACCGCCGATCATCGCGCTCGGCGATGCCAACCTTGCGACTTCCAACGGCGCCCTCGTGTCTGCGAATGTGACGCCAGGTACCGCGGGAAACACGGTCTCCTCGGTCGTGGTCGACTTCGAGACCTCCAGTGGCGCGACAGGGCAGGTGCCCCTCTCGAATACGTCTGGGGATGACTACGAGGGCACGATTACTGGGCTCACGGCCGGGGACTTCGTGACCTACACAATCACAGCGACAGACAACGAGAACGCGGCCGCTGTCACGAGCGAGGTGTCACGCCGCGTTATCGACGGTGCGGTGTCGTCCATCTTCGACATCCAGGCCACTCCCGACGGCAATCCTGGGGCTAGTGGCCTGACCACGGGCGACCCGGTTGCCTTCGATCTCGACGCCACGGTCCAGAGTGCCTTCGTCGAGGGCGGCGAGTTCGTGGTGACGATCCAGGACGATCCAAGCCTCTCGCCCTTCACCGGCGTGTGGATCGCTTTC
This sequence comes from Bacteroidota bacterium, assembly GCA_038744895.1. Classification (GTDB taxonomy): domain Bacteria; phylum Bacteroidota; class Rhodothermia; order Rhodothermales; family Rubricoccaceae; genus Rubrivirga. Next base: position 3,524 of record JBCDLV010000013.1, read on the forward strand.
GGAGCCACCGACCCTGGTCTGGAGCCCGGTGACCAGATCACTATCACGGAGGCTCGCGTGGTTGAGGACTTCGGTCTCACACTGCTCGAAGACGTCACGTTCAACGAGACGGGTTCGGGGGACATTCTCGGCTACAAGACGGTCACCACGGACATCTTCAACGGGGACAACGGTGCGGCGACACTTGAGCAACACGAGGGCATGATCCTTCGCTTCGAGGACGTCGTGATTGTGGAGACCAACGCGGATGCCAGTAACCCGAACAGCCCGTTCGGGGAATTCCTATTCTCGAGCGACGGCACCTCCGAGAACGGCGTCCGCGCTGACGATCTGTCGGACGCCGTCTCGTACACAGATGACGACCCGGACGAGCGGTTCGATGCGGGCAACGTGCTTTCGTTCATTCAGGGCCCGCTGTACTTCTCGTTCAACAACTACAAGCTCACGCCGACAGACGACGACGACTTCGGGCAGCTCATCGTGAGCGGCGAGGACGATCCCTCGAACACCTTCGGCCTTGCGGCCTACCCCAACCCGTCGGCCGGCACCGTCCGCGTGCGGTTCGAGCTGGCGGCGCCTGGCGACGTGACGCTCCGCGCTTACGACGCGACCGGCCGTCAGGTGGCCGTCGTCGCTGAGGGCGCGTTCGCAGCCGACGCTCACGAGGTGTCGGCGAGCCTCGACGGTCTCGCTTCGGGCATCTACCTCCTTCGCCTGGAGTCGGAGGGTGCCGTCGCCACGACGCGCATCGCCATCGTCCGCTAACCCGGACCTGATTTCGCCGGTCGGTCCGTAGCAGGGCTGGCCGGTTTTTCCCTCTCGATCCCGCTCACGTGCTCCGCCAGTTCCTGGTCCTCTCGGTTCTCGCGCTCGCCGTCGCCGCCTGCGACGCCGGCTTCGAGGGCGACCTCGCGACCAACCAGCCGCCTGACACCGAGCTCTCCGTGCGCGCTGGAGATCTCACGCAGACCCTCGGCGACCGGCGCCTCATCTCAACGGTCGAGCTCGCCTGGAGCGGAACCGACTCGGACGGCGTCGTGACGTCGTTCGACGTGCGCTCGTACCCCGACGGACAGACGCCAGGCGGGGAAGACGGCTGGAACCGGACGGCGGCGCGCGACTCGACGCTCCGGCTGGCGATCCCCGTCGGCGAGACCGTCGCGGACGTCGTGGTCGAAGTTCGGTCGGTAGACGATGACGGCGTCGTCGACCCCGACCCCGCGCGGACGGTCTTCCCAATCATCAACTCGAATCCGGCTCTGCGGATCGTCGAAGCCGAGGCTCCGCCGGACTCGACATGGCCCGTGATTTCGTTCTCGCTCGCCGCCTCGGATGTCGACGGCGACGAGAACCTGGAGGCGATCGAGATCGCGCTCAACGACACGACCTCTGGCTTCGTCCGCCTCCCGGCCGACGCCACGTTCATAACGCTCGTCGCGGATGATCCCTCTGCACAGACGTCGACGGTGTCGGTGTTCACCGGGCGCGGCTTCCGGGGGACCGGTCTCCAACTTCCTGGCCTTCGCCTCGATGCGGATAACGTGGTGTACCTCCGGTCCGTCGACCAGGCCGAGGCGACCAGCCCTACGCTCCGTTACCCAGGACTCGACGAGGACGGGCAGCCCCTCGGCGACCTATTCGTCCGCCGGGTGACGAGCCGTGTGCTGCTCGTCAATGATGTTCGTGTAGGCGATGACACGCAGGTTTTGGGGGTTGCGCGCGCGGCTCTCGCGGCTCATGGCTCAACCTCGTTCGACGAGTGGGACTTATCCGAGACACCGCAGTCGACGGCGAGCCCTGTGTTTTCGGATGCACTTCCCGTCGCGGCGGAGCCCACGCTCCGCCAGGCGCTCGCGCTGTGGGACCGCATCTATTGGGTGTCGAACGCCGTGACAAACACGGCCGCCGGCAACAACCTCCCCCGTGCGGCGACGGTCATGGACTTGTTTTTCGAGGACGGCGGCCGGCTCCTCGTCCAAGTTCCCGTCTCCCTTCCCCGAGATGCCGACGCGGGTGCAGGCAACGCCGCCATTGATCTCTTGCCGATCTCTACGCTCATCGAGTTCCCATCGGGTGTGCGAGCGCTCCGTGCGAATGCCGGTACGCCCGTCCGGCCCCAGGCTGAAGTTCCAGGCACTGGCCAAACGCTCCCACCGCTGGAGGCAGCCCGTCTGATCACGAGCGCGCTCCCGTACAACGTCGGGCCTGATGACGTGCCGCTCTACGAGATGGCGTTCTACGAAAACAACCGCCCGGAGGACGTGTGGCAAGGGAGCCAAGTGCTCGCCTCGATCCGCCAGGACCGCCGCGTGGGGCTGTTTTCGCTCCCGCTCTTCGCGGGGCCAAACCTGCTCTTCGAGCCCGCGACCGCCAGCGGGGACGGCGTCGTCGAGGCGCTAGCTCTGCTCCTCGACGGCCTCGACTTCCCGACCGGCTCTGGCCGCCTCGCCGCCCGCTAAGCCATGACGCACACCCGCACGCCCCGCCTGCTCGCGACGCTGCTCACGCTGCTGCTGGCGCTCGCCGCTGGCGCCCCGGTGGCCTCGGCGCAGGGAGCCATCGAAGGAACCGTCGTGGATCCGGCTACGGAGTTTCCGGTGATCAGCGCAACCGTCTTTGTGCTGGGGACCAGCCGCGGCGCGGCGACCGACATCGATGGCAACTTCCGTATCGAGGGGCTCCGGGCTGGAGACTACACGGTGCGCGTCAGCTTCGTCGGGTACCAGACCAAGGAGTTCACCGGTATCAACGTTCAGGACGGACAGACCACGCGCCTGGACGTGGAACTCGAGGAGGCCGTCCTCGGCACCGAGAACGAGGTCGTGGTGGTCGGCGAGCGTCCGCTGATCGACGTGGAGCGTGCCGAGAGCGCCTACACGATCACCGAAGACCAGATCGCGGCGCGGCCGGTGCGCGATGTGCAAGACGTGATCTCCAACCAGGCCGGCGTCACGCAGGACCCCACCGGGCTCTACATCCGCGGCGGCCGAGCGGCTGAGACCGGGTTCGTGGTCGACGGCGTCAGCGCGAAGGACCCGCTGGCGGGAACCGGCTTCGGACTGGACCTGGGCGCGAACGCGCTCGGTGAGGTGGAGGTCATCACCACCGGTGCCGACGCTAGCCAGGGCGATGCGACCTCCGGCGTGGTCGCGATCCGAACCCGCGAAGGCACAGACACCTTCGAGGCGGCCCTCGCTGTCCAGCGCGACGACCTAGGCTTCAACTCGGACTGGGGGAGCACCTTCAACGAGGACAATTACGAGCTGTCGCTCGGCGGACCCATCGTCCCCGGTCGCCTCCGCTTCTTCGTGTCCGGGCAGGGCACATTCGCGGACGGATTCGAGCGGACGGTGACCACGGAAGACTCGACCTTCTCGTCGGTTCCCGACCAACTCCAGTCGTCCCTGGTCGGTGACGAATTCTGGGCGCCTCGCCGTGGCAACCGGTGGAGCGGCCTCGGCAAGCTGGTGCTTCTGCCGAGGCCTGGCATGAAGCTCGTCGGCAGCTACCAGCGGTCGCTGACGATCAACCAAAACACGCGGATGCTCCAGGTGACGGGCAACGATGCCGTCGTCCAGCCGGGCTTCCAGTACGGGTTCTCGCTCCAGCCTGACCGCGCCAACACGTACACCGCGGACGCCAACCTGAGCTACCTCCAGTGGACGCACGCGGTCGGGCCGCAGTCGATCTACGAGGTCCAGGTGAGCCGGCTCTTTACGCGCCTCCGCGCCGATGCCAACGGGCGAGACTGGCGCCCCGAGAACGTCGACACAGAACTCGATCCGACGTCCATCCCCGGCTTCCCGGGCACCATCTTCGGCAGCCCCGGCGACATCCCGGCCGACACATCGCTGTTCGTGCTCCCCGGGCCCGGATTCGTCAACAACGGGGGCGTCGCGACCGACTGGCACGACCACTTCGCGGAGCAGGTCACCGCGCGCGCCGAGTTCACCCGGTTCACGGCCAACGAGGCCTACGAACTCACCCTCGGCGCCGAGGGCACGCTCAACGACTACCAGTGGATCGACATCGCGCGTCCGTGGGTGGGCGCGCCGATCCAGCTGCCCGATGGCACCTTCACGCAGTCGAACCGGCTCGGTCAGTCGTCCGACATCTGGCGCGTCAAGCCGCGACGGACGGCGTTCTACACCACGAACCGGTTCCGCTACAACGGGCTGATCGCCTCGATCGGCGCTCGCCTCGAAGGCTGGGCCGCAGGCCAGTACGTCGACGATCTGATCGAAGAGGAGGCCTTCACGATCCCGGGCACGATCCGAGAGTCGTACCTGGATGAGACCACGTCGCTCTTTGGCCTCCGGTGGAAAGCGCGCCTGCTGCCGAAGCTCAACGTGAGCTTCCCGATTCGAGACAACCAGGTGCTGTTCTTCAGCTACGGGCACTCGATGCGCTTGCCGCACCCGACGTTCGTGTACGCCAACCTGGACCCGTTCTTCCAGGACCGATCGTTCTTCTCCGACCTGGGCAACCCCAACCTGGACCCGGAGATCGACGTCGCCTACGAGCTTGGCGTGAGGAACCAGCTCACCGCCGACGATGCCCTCAACGTCACGGCCTTCTGGCGCGACAAGTTCGACTTCATCACCGTCGCCTCGGTCGAGATCGCCGACCCGACGGGCCGTGAGACCAACCGGGCGCTGCGAGTCAACGGCGACTTCGCCCGTGTGAGGGGCATCGAGGTGGCCTACACCAAGCGGATCGGCGGCTGGTTCTTGGGCCAGTTCTCGGGCAGCTACAGCCGCGCCACGGGACTGAGCTCCACCAACAACGACGCGCTTCAAGACCTCATCCAGGACGGCAACGCCGACAACACCTTCGAAACCCCGCTGGCGTGGGACCGCCCACTGGACGTCAAGGCGTCGGTGACGCTTTCGCACGACGAGAACGACCCTTTGCTCGGCATCCCGGGTCTCAACCGTGTCCGGCTGTTCGTCCAGTCCACCTTCCGAAGCGGCCAGCGCTACACCCCGGTCGAGTTCATCGGCAACGAGGTGAACCCGTTCACGGGTGCACGCGACTGGCGCCCGATCTACGAGCGCGTCGACGATCCCGCACTCCGGTTCTCCGAGACCGGCGCGCCGTGGTGGTGGTTCGACCTGCGAGCGGAGCGCCGGCTGGCGCTGGGCGGCAGCGACCTACTGTTCACCCTGGAGGTGTCAAACCTGTTCAACCAGCAGAACAGCGTCATCGTCAACCCGGTCACCGGCGAGGCCTACCCCGACATCGAGCCGGGCACGGACTTCGTCGCCCTCCGTGGCGACCCGACCTACGACGTGCCGACCAACCTGCGCGACCCACGCTACGAGGACCCCAACACAAGTGGCCTGCCGCCCTTCAACCCGGCTCGCTTCCTCACACCTCGCCACGTCGTCCTCGGCCTGAGCTACAAATTTTGAGCTGTTGCGTGTTTCGTGTTTCGCCGCGCGTAGCACCCTCACGCAACACGAGACACGCACCGCGCCAGCGACGGCAAAGCCAACACTGCGACCATGACCCCAACGTTGATTCGCTCCGGTCTGCTGGCGGCGCTCGTCGTGACCGCCAGCGCGTCGTCGGCGCAGATCCTTCCGTCCTATGGTGAGGACCGGGCAGGCACGGCCGGCTTCCAGTTCCTGGAGGTGCCCGTCGACCCCCGCGGCGCCGCGCTGGGCGGTACGGCAGTGACGACGGCCCCCGACGCATCGGCGCTGTTCTGGAACCCTGCCCTCGCGGCGCGAGGCACGAGGACGCAGGCCACGGCCGCTCACCTGTCCTACTTCGCTGATGTGGCGATGAACTACGCCGCAGTGACTCAGAACGTGGGCGGCTTCACCGTGGGCGCACACGTCCAGACGCTCGACTCGGGCGAGATGAACGTGACCACCGAGTTCTCAGGCCCCGCTGGCACGGGCCAGACGTTCAGCTACCTCGGCGTGGTGGGCGGCGTGACCGTGAGCCAGGCCCTGACCGACCTGTTCGCGTACGGCGTCACGGCCAAGCTGGCGCGCGAGGCGTCCGCCGATATCGCGATGACGGTCCCGCTCCTCGACCTCGGCGTTCACTACCGCGTCGGGACGACGGGCGCCAACATCGGCGTAGCGATCCGCAACTTCGGCCTCAACGGAGAGGCGTCGGGCGAAATCGAGCGGCCTACCGTCGACGGCGGGATCGTGATCGAGGACGACTTCGAGGACCTCGTCCCGCCGACCACGTTCCTGTTGGGCGTGAGCTACGACGTGGTGCGGGCAGGAGCGCACGGCCTCACGGTGGCTGGCCAGCTCACCAATCCCAACGACAACGCCGAGCAGCTCAACGTCGGCGCCGAGTACGTCTGGAACGACCTCCTGTCCCTCCGCGCCGGCTACCGCTTCGGCGTCGAGGAGGCGACGACCCCTACGCTCGGGTTCGGCGTCGTGGTGCCAGGCCTCGGCAACCAGACGATCCGCGCCGACTACGGCTTCGACCGCTTCGACCGGCTGGGGACGACACACCGCGTCGGCGTCTCGGTTCAGCTTTAGCAGCCAACAGCCAGTGGGGAGCGGCCAGTGTCACTCCAGAACCTGACTCCTTTCCGTCGTACCTCCTCAATGTTTCCTTCGCTCCGTTTTCTGCTTCTCGGCCACCGGCTGCTCTCCATTGGCCTTCTCCTGCTGGCGACTGGCCTCGCAGGCTGCGACGCTGTGTTCGGATCCAAGGAGGACGCGACCACCGACGAGATCTTCGAGCAGGGCGAGACCGACCCGACCCTCGTCGATGACGTCGGGTACGTACCGCTCAACCCGTTTTACACCCAGGGCGTCGGCGGTCCGCTTCAGAACCCGGTCGACGTGTACATCGGCTACGACGAGTTCATCTACGTCGCCGACGATCGAGGCCTCCACGTGCTCGACCTGGCCGGGCGGCCCCAGTTCCTGCTGGACCAGGTCGAGGGGCAGCCGCTTCGCGACATCACGGCCATCGTCCAGGACCGCCGTCTCGACGTGTACATCGCTGCGCGCCGCGACACCACCGTGGCCGGTGCCGACTGCCCCTCGCCCGGTGGTCCGGAGCAGTGCGACCTGGCCGTGGTCTACCGTGTTCGAGGCCTTACCAGCGGCGTGCCACGCGTCGAGGACATCCTCTGGCACCCGTTCGATGACGGGAGCCGCCGCTTCACTCGGTTCGAGCTTCCCGACACCTACGCCAGCGGGGCCTCGGATGAGGACGTCGAGTTCACGGGCGTGGCGACCCTGGCCAACAACCGGCTGTACGTCACCCGCCGCGGGCCCGTCAACAACGACGCGACCGGTCGGCCGAGCCAGTCGTTCAGTCCGTTCAACGCCTTCATCCAGTACACAGCCGACGGCGACTACATCCAGTTCGTCCGGGCGCTGTCCCCCGATCGTCCTTCGCTCCTGAGCGCCTACTTCCCCTCGGACGTGGTCACCTTCGTCGGGCCGCCGCAACGGGCGAATGCTGGCGACAGTGAGGACTTCCTGCTGGCGCTCTCGCCTCCTCCCACAGAGCCTACGCCGACGTATGGGGTCGTCTCAGTGCAGGTCGTGGAAACCACGGACGGCATCGAGTACCGCGTCGACAGCGGTCGGCTTGGCGCGGCAGGGAATCCCGATGCCGGCGACGGCGCCCTCTTCGAAGCGGACCAGTTCCGCCAGCCGACCAGCCTCGCGTTCGCTGCCGACCAAACGGGCTATCTGTTTGTCCTGGACGCAGGCAAGGACAGCCTCTTCGTCTTCAACCAGAACGGAATCGAGGGCGTCGCACCGCCTCCTGGCGCGGGCTCCACGCGTCCGGTCAAAGCATCCTTCGGCGGAAGCGGTGCGGGTCCGCTCCAGTTCTCGAACCCGCAGGGCGTTGCCTACTTCGACCGGATCGTCTACGTCGCCGACACGGGCAACGGACGCATCAGCCGATACCAGCTGAACACCGACTTCGAGTAGACCGCCGGCAGCCTGGTCTAGACCCGCTGGCGAGCCCTCAAGAGGCCTACCTCATCCCGCCGCTTGATCCGAATGTCACGTCGTCGCCTGTTGCTCTCGGCCCTCGGTGTGCTGTTCCTGGTGCTCGTGGGACAGAAGCTTCAGGGGTGTGCCACGACGCCAGCAGACGGAGACCGCCAGCAGGCTGAGCCGCGCGCGCTCGTGCTGGTGTCGTTCGACGGCTTCCGCCACGACTACCTGGACCGCGACATCGACACGCCAGCTCTGGACTGGATGGCCGAGGGGGTGACGGCACGCCTCATCCCAGTCTTCCCGACGAAGACCTTCCCGAACCACTACTCGATCGTGACCGGCCTCTACCCGGAACAGCACGGGATCGTGGGCAACACGATGCGCGATCCGGAGCGCCTGATGGATGGGGAGCCTGCCCAGTTCTCTTTATCGAATCGTGAGGCGGTCCAATCGAGCGCCTGGTGGGGCGGGGAGCCAATCTGGGTCACGGCCGAGCGCCAGGGGGTGACCACGGCACCCGTGTTCTGGCCCGGCTCCGAAGCCGAGATCGGCGGCGTCCGGCCGACGACGTGGGAGCCGTACAACGGGGCCAAGCCGTACCTGGCGCGTGTGCAGACCGTGTTGGACGCGCTCGACGCGGGGGCCGGCTACGCGTCCATGTACGCCGAGGAGGTCGACAACGCAGGCCACCGGTACGGACCGGACAGTCCGGAAGTCGCCGAGGCCGTCTCCGTGGTCGATGCCATGCTGGACGCGCTCATCGACGGCCTCCGCCAGCGGGGGCGCCTGGACGACACCGACATCGTAGTCACCAGCGATCACGGCATGACGGGGCTCTCACGCGACCGTGTGGTTCTCCTGGACGATGCCCTGACGGTCTCGGACCACGACCTGATCTGGGGCGAGCCCGCCGGGATCTGGCCGCGAGAGGGACAGAGCGCGAGTGAGATCGTGGATGCGGTCAACGCGCTCGACCACGTGACGGCCTATCTCCGCGAGGACGTCCCGGCTCGCCTACGCTACAGCGACAACCCGAGAATCCCGCCCGTCGTGATTATTCCCGACGAAGGGTGGAGCGTCACGTCGCAGAGCTACCTCATCCGCAACCCCGACCGCCCCAGCGGAGGAACCCACGGTTACGACAACGCGCTGCTCTCCATGCACGGCATCTTCCTCGCGCGCGGGCCCCGCATCCGCCAGGACGTCGAACTGGAGACGCTCCACATCGTCGACTTGTACGGCATCATGGCCGAGGCGCTGGCCCTCGACCCCGCAGAGAATGCGGGCGATCCAGCGGCGATTCGCCGCGTGCTCCGCTAGGAAGGGGGCGCGGCCCGCTGGCGCTCCTCCTGCTGGAGCCGAGCGGACTCGCGTGCTGCATCGTCCAGGACCCGCAGCACGTTGCCGCCCAGGATCTTGCGGATGTCGGCCTCTGCGTATCCGCGCGCGAGCAGCCCATGTGTCAGGTAGGGCAGCCGCGTCACGTCGCCCAGCCCAACGGGGAGTCGCGGGACCCCGTCGAAGTCCGACCCTAGGCCGACGTGGTCGACCCCGGCCACCTGGACGGCATGGTCGATGTGGTCGAGGACGGTCTCGACGCTCGTGCGGCCGCTCCCGATGTAGTCCGGGTAGAAGTTGACCATGAGGATGCCCCCGTTGGCAGCGACTGCCCTGAGCATCTCGTCGGATACGTTGCGACGGTGGTCGAAGAGCGCACGGCACGACGAGTGGCTCAGCACGACGGGTGCCGTCGTCACGTCGAGGGCGTCGTAGAACGTAGAGTCGGAGACGTGCGACAGGTCTGCGAGCACGCCGAGACGGTTCATCTCGGCCACCAGGTCACGTCCGAGGTCGTTGAGCCCTCCCCAGCGCGCCACGTCCGTCGAGGCATCCGCCCACGAGTTGGTGTTGAGGTGGGTGAGCGTCACGTAGCGGACCCCGCGCTGGGCCAGCTGGCGGAGAACCTCGGGCGAGCCCTGGAGCGCGTGCCCACCCTCCAGGCCCAGCAGGATCGCCGTGCCGCCCCGCTGGCGGATGGCGCGAACCTCCGCCGCCGTGGTCGCCACGTCGGCTCCGTCGAGCGTCGCCAGCTGGCGGTCGATCTCGTCGAGGAGGCGGAGGGCGCGGTCGGTGGCCGCCTGGCCCTCGCCGAACTGGCGCGCCACGTAGACCGAGAAGAACGCGGCGTCGAGGCCGCCCTCGATCATGCGGGGACGGTCGACGTGATGGCGGGCGTGACGCTCCCCGAAGGCGTAGCGCTGGTCTACCATCAGCGTCGGCGTGTCGATGTGCCCGTCCACGACGAGGGCGTCGTAATGGATGCGGAGGGCCTCGGCCCAGAGGGAGTCCTCTGCGACCAGGCGGTCCACCTCCTCCTGTGGCATGGCGATGGCGCCTCCGTCCGACATCGCTGTGGTCGCCGGGACCGACTCGCCAGCGAAATCGGGCGCCGGCTCTGAGTCGCCAGCGGGGTTCTCCACGGCGGTCGCTTCAGCAGAGGGCTCTGCGCACGCGACGGCGACGCACGCCAGCAGGAGGACGCATGGGAGGGCGAGGAGCGTCGACACGGAATCCGGGGGGCTCGGAGCAGTCTACACCCGCAGAGAGGGGAGTCGCGGACGGATTGTGACGGCTCAGGTAGCTGTAGGCGGCCCACGTCAGCATCGGAACGTATCGTGCGTCTGTGATTCTCTGTCGCGGATGCGCTGTTGTTTCTGTCTCGTTCTGTCGCTACTCGTTCTGTCGCCTGTCGAGGCGCAGGGGGTTCCAGTGGGGTCGTGTGAGCGCGGCACCACGACGGCGACGCTCCAGACGAGCTCCCTGTCCGTCCCACTGTTCAATGATGGGCATCTGTTCTGGGACTACTCAGACTACAAGCGGAAGTACCGTGTGCTTCCTGACACCCTCGCCAGTCCTGTGTACGCGGGGAATCTGTGGCTGAGCGGATACATCGGCGACTCGCCGCGCGTCGCTGCGGCAGCGTATGATCTGAACGAGTTCTGGCCTGGTCCGCTCGTGGACGCCGAGGCCCCGCCCAGCGATTGCTCTGCATACGATCGGATCTGGACCGTGTCCCGAAGCGATGTCGAGCAGTACCACGGCACAGGCCGAGCCACGAGGGACTTGTCGGAATGGCCGTACCAGTCTGGGGCTCCTGTCATCGACGGTGACGGTGATCCGTCGAACTATGACCTCGCCGCTGGCGACCAGCCGCGCCTCATCGGCGACGCAGCCGCATTCTGGGTGATGAACGACGCCGGGAATGCCCACACGGGTACTGGCTCTGCGCCCTTGGGCGTGGAGGTCCGCGCGCTAGCGTTCGCGTTTGAGGAGTCACCGTTCCCTCCGGCGTCGTTCCGACCCCTGCGAGAGACGCTGTTCCTTCGCTACGAGATCGTGAACCGGCGGTCTGTCCCGATCGACAGCCTGAGGCTCAGCCTGTGGTCGGACGTGGACCTCGGAGAGTACAACGACGACTACGTCGGGACCGACACGCTCCGGCATCTCGTGTACGTCTACAACGCCGATAACCTGGATGACGGCGAAGGTGTAGGCGGCTACGGTGAAGCACCTCCGGCTTGGGGAATCCTGTTCCTGCGAGGCCTTCCTGCTGCGGACAATGGGCGTGACGACGACCGGGACGGTGTCATCGACGAGCCTGGAGAGCGATCGGGACTGACAACGGCTCCGCCTGCGCCGAAGAACACGCCCTTCGGATCCGGCGATCCGTACGATGCTGAGCATTTCCTCAACATGCAGCGGGGACGCTTCGAGGATGGGACTCCCGTGATCCAATACGGCTATGGTCACGCTGGATACGGATTCGACGACCCGCCCAGCGACGCTAGGCCGACGGTGTTCGGGTTTCCAGCGTCGCCAGCGGACGGGTCGTTCTGGTCGGCACTGGACGCGGACGGGAATGGCGAGCCGATTAACCCGGGCGATCGACGCATGGTCGGGACGACGGGCCCGACCTCCCTGGGCCCCGGGGATTCGGTCGTAGTCGATCTGGCGTTTCCGTTCGCGCGTGGATCTGACCACCTCCGCTCCGTGGCTCAGTTGTCGTCGGTAGCGAACGGTCTGCTCGCGGCCTTTGGCGAGGGGTTCCCTTCGCGTCCGGTCGAGCGCCCAGCGGAACGGCTTCCCGACCGGCTGGCGGTCTCGCGTGTGCGCCCGAACCCTACCAGCGGCTCGGCATCGGTGACGCTCTCGCTGCCGGAGTCCGCACACGTCGAAGCGACTGTCCACGACGCCCTCGGCCGCCGGCTGGCGGTTATCGCCAGCGGGACGCATGGCCCCGGTACGCTCGACCTGACCACGCCGGACGGGCTGCCCGCTGGCGCCTACGTGCTTCGCATCCGCGCAGGCACGGCGGACGCGGTGGCGCTCCCGTTTACAGTCGTCCGCTAGTCGATCGTCCAGGTCTCGCCGGACGCCAGAAGCTCGGCCAGGTCACCGGGGCCCTTCGCGATGCGGACCTTCTCGATCTGCTTGACCAAGAGCGAGTCGTACGTCGGCCGTTGCTCCTGGTAGAGCACGCCGAACGGACGCGGTAGATCAGGGTCCCAGAACAACTGATCGACGACGGCAAAGGCGAGTGCCTTGTCGGTCGAGTCGTAGACGATGCAATCGTCGACCGTGAACTCGCCGCTCTCCAGGTCGACCGCGTGGATGCGCAAGCCATCGAGCACGAGGCCCATCGCCCCGTTGGCATAGACGGCGGGCTCTCCGTGCTCTAGGAAGACGGTTCGGAATGGCTTGGTGGCGCGCTCCGTGAAGTCGGAGAAGGCGCCGTCGTTGAAGATGTTGCAGTTCTGGTAGATCTCGACGAACGACGTCCCGCGATGCGCGTGGGCCGCCCGCAGGATGGACTGCATGTGCTTCGGGTCCCGGTCGAGGGTCCGCGCCACGAACGATCCGTCCGAGCCGAGTGCCAGCGCCGCCGGGTTGAACGGGTGGTCGAGGGCGCCGTACGGGCTCGACTTGGTCACCTTGCCGAACTCGCTTGTCGGCGAGTACTGCCCCTTGGTGAGCCCGTAGATCTGGTTGTTGAACAGCAGGACCTGGAGGTCCACGTTGCGCCGGAGCATGTGGGCCGTATGGCCCGCGCCGATCGAGAGGGCGTCTCCGTCGCCGGTGATGACCCAGACGTCGAGGTCCGGGTTGGTCGTTTTGAGGCCGGTCGCCACCGCTGGCGCGCGCCCGTGGATGGAGTGGAAGCCATACGTGTTCATGTAGTACGGGAACCGCGAGGAGCAGCCGATCCCGGAGATGAACACCACCTTCTCGCGACGCTCGGCGAGGTCGGGCAGCACCCGCTGCACGGCGGCCAGGACCGCGTAGTCTCCGCACCCCGGGCACCAGCGGACATCGGCGCCGGACACGAAGTCCTTGCGGGAAAGGACGGGGAGGTCGACGGCCGCACCGTCGCCTTCTGGGTCCACGGTTCGCGCGCGCGCAGGCACCGGTGGCCGCTTTCCGCCCGGTGGCCGAGCCGGCTTCTTCGAGACGGGCGGCCGCTTGGGTCCTCCTGGCTTGGGAGGTCCCGCAGGCTTAGCGCCAGCGGGCTTGGCTCCGGCAGGCTTAGCGCCAGCGGGCCCGGTAGGCTTTGCGCCAGACGGCCGCGCGGGCTTGCGAGTGCCTGGCGGCCCTGTCGGTTTCCGCGCTCCAGGAGGCCTGGCCGGCTTGACGCCACCGGAGGGAGGTCCAGATGGTTTGACGCCACGAGGCCCTGCGGGCTTCTTCGCCCCAGGCGGTCCTGTGGGCTTGACGCCAGCGGGCTTCTTGGCTCCTGGTGGCCCCGCGGGTTTGACGCCAGCGGATGCAGGTCCGGAGGGCTTGACACCGCGGGATCCTTTGGGCTTGGTCGCCCCGTGAGGCCCAGCAGGTTTGACCCCTTTGGGCCCGGCGGGCTTGACGCCCTTCGGCTGGGCGGAGTCTGCGCCAGCGGGCGTGTCTGGACCGGTCTCTGGGATCGGCGGACGCGCGGGATCGCCGTTCACAGCAGGCTGCGCGGGAGCGTCCACAGGTGGACGTTTGCCCGCAGGCTGGGGCGTGTCTGGGTGGGCGCCCTGGTCGCCTCGCGGTTGTGGAGGCACACCGCCGGGTCGAGCCACCGAGTCGTCGGGAAGCGGAGTGTCAGCCATCGGTCGGGACAGGCGCAGCGGCCAGAGACCGGATCTCGGCCTCGACCTCTCGGGTGGTGAACGGGAGCCCTTGCACCTTGGCCAGGCTCTTGGCCGGGACTAAGAATCGCTCGCGGAGGATTCGAACCAATTGGCCGTGGTTGAGCTCCGGAACGAGGACGTGCCGGTAGCGCTTGATGGCGGCATCTAACTCTCGCGGAAGCGGGTTGAGCCAGCGCAGGTGTGCATGGCCGACCCGGAGTCCATCCTCGCGCACGGTGGCGACGGCCTTCTTGATCGCACCATACGTGGAGCCCCAGCCGATTACGAGGACCTCCCCCTCGTCGTCGCCCTCGATCTCGACAGGAGGGAACAGTTCGGCGATGCGGGCCACCTTGTCGGCGCGGGTCTCCGTCATCCGCTGGTGGTTTTGCGGATCGTACGAGACGCCGCCAGTGCGGGCGTCCTTCTCTAGACCTCCGATGCGGTGCTCCAGGCCAAGAATGCCCGGAGGCGCCCAGCCGCGCGCCAGCCGGTCCTCATCACGCACGTAGGGGAGGAATGCACCGTCTTCTGTGAGTGCGCCCCGCTGGCGAGCCGTGTCCACCGTCGCCATCTCAGGGACGAACGTCGGGAGCGCGTCCACGTCGGGCAGCTTCCACGGCTCCGACCCGTTGCCGAGGTATCCATCGGACAGCACCACGACGGGTGTCATGAACTCGACCGCCACGCGCGCGGCATGAAACGCTGCGTCGAAGCACTCGCCAGGCGTGCCCGCGGCCACGACGGGCGTCGGCGCGTCGCCGTTGCGGCCGTAGATGGCCATGAGCAGATCCGACTGCTCGGTCTTGGTGGGCATGCCGGTCGACGGGCCTGCGCGCTGGACATCCACGATCACGAGCGGAAGCTCCACCATGGTGACGAGACCCATGAACTCACCCTTGAGCGCCATGCCAGGGCCGGAGGTGCCCGTCACGCCGAGCGCGCCGCCGAAGCTGGATCCGATGGCCGCCCCGATGGCCGCGATCTCGTCCTCGGCCTGGAAGGTCTTGACGCCGTGCGCTTTGTACTTCGCCAGCGCATGGAGCAAGTCCGAGGCTGGCGTGATGGGGTACGTCCCATAGAAGATGTCCAGGCCGGACTTGTGCGACGCGGCCACCAGGCCCAGCGCCAGGGCTTCGTTGCCACGGATGGCGCGGTACGTCCCTGGTGGCAGGTCCGCTGGCGCCACCTCGTAGCGAGCGACGAAGCTCTCCGAGACGTCGCCGTAGTGGTAGCCCTTGTCGATGGCACGCAGGTTGGCGTCGCGGATCTTGGGCTTCGACGCAAACTTCTGGCGGATCCACTCGCGTGCAGGCTCGACGGGCCGGGTGTACAGCCAGAGCGATAGCCCGAGGGCGAACATGTTCTTGGCGCGGTCGACCTCCTGGTTGCTGAGGCCGGAATCGGCGAGCGCCTCGCGCGTCAGCCTCGTCAGCTCGACGTCGTGGCGCTCGTAGCCGTCGAGCGTGCCATCCTCCAGCGGGTTCGCCTCGTATCCGGCCAGGCCGAGGTCGCGGTCGGTAAATGCGTTCGTGTTGACCAGCACGGCACCGCCCGCCTTGACGCGCGGCAGGTTCACCTTCAGCGCCGCGGGGTTCATGGCCACCAGGAGATCCACTTCGTCGCCCGGCGTGAGGATGGCAGAGCTTCCGAAGTGCAGCTGGAAGCCCGAGACGCCGTAGAGCGTGCCCGCTGGCGCGCGGATCTCGGCCGGGAAGTCTGGCAGTGTCGCCAGGTCATTGCGCGCGTGGGCCGTTGCCAGCGTGAACTGCGACCCCGTCAACTGCATCCCGTCGCCGGAATCACCGGCGAACAGCACCACGACGTCGCTGAGCGCGGTAGTCGGCAGGGGAGAGGATGGTGTCATAGCCGCACGGTACGCCGGTTTGTAGGCGGTGATTCTGTAATCCCGAAGGAGTTGACAAGCTTCTCAGAAACCGGCGGATGCCGGAAGCTCGCATCAGGGTATTCATGGAACAGAGGAGGGCAGAACGCGGGTTAGAGGGCCAATTCTGAGGCCAGCCATGTATTCCACCGTCTGGGATCTCTTCTCCCGCCCCAAACCCATCGTCGCCGTCATCCACGTGAGCCCGTCACCGGGCGTGCCGGGGAGTCGAGACGTGCAGGCCGCCGTCGACCGCGCCGTCGCCGAGTCGAGGCTGTTGGTGGAGTTGGGCGTCGATGGCCTCCTCGTCGAGAATGCGCACGACGCCCCCGCCCTCGGGGACGAAGAGACCGGCCCTGAAGTGGTCGCCTACATGACCCGCGTGGCGGTGTCCGTCAAGAGAAACGCCAGCAGGCTACCCGTCGGCGTCCGCGTCCTCAACGCGGACCGTGCGGCACTTGCTGTGGCACATGCGGCGGGCTGTCACTTCGTCCGCGTGGACCATTGGGCGGACGACCCGACATCCGCGGGCCGATTTCATCGCTACCGCGAGACCCTCGGCGGAGACCCGATTCCAGTCTTGGCCGACATCCGGCCAGCGTCTGTCGAGGGGGTGCCTTCCCTCGTGGCGGCGACAGAGGCCGCGAAGCCCGACGCCCTCGTGGTGCTTGGACCCGCGGTCGGTCTGTCGCCTCCGCCAGGCGTGGTCGAGGCGGCTTGCGACGAGGCGACGCTCCCTCTGTTCTGCGGCGGCGGCCTCGGCGGGGACAACCTCCTCGACTACGTCGAAGCCGCGGACGGATTCCTGGTCGGCAGCGGGTTGAAAGAAGAAGGCCGCTGGCAGGGACCTGTGTGCGAGCCGAACGTACGAGCGCTCATCGGAGCCGTTGAGTACGCCCGAGGACAGGAAGTCCGCCAGTAGGCTCGTCCCCCCACCCGCATTTGCCATGGTCTCGTACGAGGCAACCACTGAAACCGTATCGGTCTCCGTACGGCCTGCCTACCTGGACGGAAAAACCGACCCGATCGCTGGTCGGTTCGTGTTCGCCTACTTCGTCCGCATCGAGAACCACGGCTCGGACGATGTCCAACTCCTCCGCCGCCGCTGGACGATCGCGGATTCCTCCGGGCGCGCGGAGACCGTCGAGGGCGAGGGGGTCGTCGGCAAGCAGCCGGTGATCGCGCCTGGCGAGGCCCACGAGTACCAGTCCTACTGTGTCATCCACACGTTCGAGGGCTCGATGCGTGGTGAGTACCTGATGCAGCGAGAGAACGGAGCGCGCTTCCACGCCCAGGTGCCGGAGTTCCACCTGACCGCGCGCGCCAACTGACGCCCCGCTGGCGGACGCCAGCGGGTGGAGCGGCTAATCTGTAAGATGAACTGAGAGACCGCGACGCCAGCGGTGCGCGCGGGGGATCAGCCAGCCTGGATGCGGATGAGCGTCCCGTCCTGGGTCGTGACCAGCATTTCGGACCCGTCGTCGCTGACCCGGTAGTCTGCGATGGCGTCGGGGAAGACCTCATGCGGCGTGTCCATGTGGAAGAACGCATCGGCCACGACGCCCCAGTCTTCGGGCGTGAGCGCGACGGTGGCCTCCGGCGGCTCTCCCGGCTCAGTGACGTAGGGGTAGTACGCGAGCACCTTGTTGAGGTGGTTGATCGCCTGCTTGACGTGAAGTCCGGGATCCATCGCTGGGAGGGTTCGAGGAGGGGCGAGCATACGCCTGTCGTCGGGCTCGGATTCGGGAGGATCCGTGGACAGGTTGTGGGGAAGAGCCCCCGCTGGCGGCTGGCGAACGGAGCGGTGTAAGAAGCATCT
The DNA here is from genome assembly GCA_038744895.1 of Bacteroidota bacterium. Classification (GTDB taxonomy): domain Bacteria; phylum Bacteroidota; class Rhodothermia; order Rhodothermales; family Rubricoccaceae; genus Rubrivirga. The sequence continues at coordinate 21,341 of JBCDLV010000013.1, forward strand.
TCCATGGCGAAACGAGATGAGCCCCATGACCCCCGTCGCCGACCCCCCCACCACGACGACAACCGCCGAGGACGCTTACCTGGGCGTCGTCGAACGCGTCCTCCGCACGGGCGTGCGCAAGACCAACCGGACCGGGACCGACACGCTGGCCTCGTTCGCGGAGCACTACAGCGTGAACCTGTCCGAGGGCTACCCGCTGCTGACGACGAAGAAGGTCTATTTCGGGTCGATGCTCCGCGAGGTTCTCTGGTACCTCTCCGGCGCCGACCACATCCGCGACTTGCGCCAGCACACCAAGATCTGGGACGCGTGGGCCGATGCCAACGGCGATCTGCAAACGGCCTACGGCCGCTTCTGGCGTCGCTTCCCAGTGCCGGCCCAGGGGGCAGCCCTCGGCGGAGAGGTCTGGGTGGATGAGCACCACGCCCACGCACGGCGCGAGGCCGACGGGTCGCTCTCGTTCGACCAACTCGGCTACGTGCTGGACACGTTGCGGACCAACCCCATGAGCCGCCGCCTGGTCGTCAGCGCGTGGCACCCCGCGAACGCAGCCGCCAGCAGGCTCCCGCCCTGCCACTACACCTTCTGCTTCCAGGTGACGCCGTCCGAGGACGGACCGGATGTGCTCAACTGCCACCTCACCCAGCGGTCGGCCGACCTCGCCCTCGGGGTGCCCTTCAACCTGGCGTGCTACAGCCTTCTCACGCAGATCCTCGCGGACGCATCCGGGATGCGCCCCGGTCGGTTTGCACACACGCTCGTCGACGCGCACATCTACGTCGACCATATCACAGGGCTGGAGGAGCAGCTGGCGCGTACGCCGTCGCCTGCCCCGCGCCTCGCGATCGCTCGCCACGACGACGGACGGGCCAAAGAGCCCGACGAGATCGCCTTCGAGGATGTCCAGGTCGTCGGCTACGACCCCCAGCCGGCCATCCGCTTCCCCGTCGCCGTCTAGCACGATCCGCCCGCTGGCGCCAGAGGAGAACGCCACGGTTGATCCCCCACCTCCATGCCTGAGATCGTCGTCATCGCCGCCGTGGCGGAAGCCCCCGGCCATCCGTCGGACCGCTTGATCGGAGACGGCATGAACCTGCCCTGGCACCTGCCGGCCGACCTCAAGCGGTTCAAGGCGCTCACCTCCGGGTTCCCCCTGGTGATGGGGCGGCGGACCTTCGAGAGCCTCGTCCATCAGTTCGGCGGCCCGCTCCCCAACCGCGACAACGTGGTCCTCACGAGCCGACCCGAGCGCGTCGATCACCCCGGCGTCGAGGTGTTCACCAGCCTCGACGATGCCGTCGACGCGTTCGCGGATCGCCAGCGGGTCTTCATCGGTGGCGGAGCCGGCGTCTACGCCTCGGTCCTGGAGCCTGGCGCCACGGTCCAGGCCGACCGACTGGAGCTCACCTTCGTGCAGGGGACGTTCGAGGGAGACACCTACTTCCCGCCGTACCGCCAGCTGGTGCGCCCCGGTGGCCCGTACCGGCGCGTCCAAAGCGAGGCACACGCCAGCCGGGACGGTCGGCCGCCGTTCCGGTTCGACACGTTCGTGCGCAGCGTCTGACAGCAGCTCGCCCGCCAGGGTGGCGAAGAACCGCTCATCCGGCTGGTAGGCGTAGGGGAGGCCTTGCGGAGCTCCACGCAGCGTGGGGCAGGCAGATGGGTGGATGCGACGGACGCCGGCTACGGCGCATCGCGGCTGGCCGAATCTCCCCGTTCGTGCATTAACTCGGATGATGATTTGTCGATACCGATGTCAATCGGCAATCATGCATTCGCGCCTTCCCGCGGCCCTACAGAGTCTCATCCCCAAGTGGGATGGAGGGGACGTGCGCGTAAACGCGTTGAGGACACTGCGCATGGGAGCGATCCTCGTCGCTCTCCTGTCTCTGCTCTACGGCGTCGTCTACAGCATGACCGACCCGCTGGCGTACGAGCCTCCATTGACGCGTCTCTTGCAGGCCGTGGTCGGGGGAATGATCCTCGTGGCCAGCTACAGGAGTTCGTGGGTGAAGCGCAACCCCCACGTCCTGCTGGCGCTCATGGTGTACGGGCTGATCGTCTGGTACGGCGTCCTGGTCGTGTACAACGAGTTGCGAGCCGGGTACGCGCTCGGCTACTTGTTCATCATGCTGAGCTGCGCGATGCTCTACTCGCTGGCGTGGGACCGCCAGGGGCCACTGATCCGGCTGCTGGGATTCGCCGTGCTTGTCGGTGTGGGAAGTGCCCTCCTTGCACAGCCCGATGCGGATCCCATCGTCCCACCCGTGTTCGCGCTCATCGTCGCGAGCAGCGCGCTCGTGATGTTCCTGGCGTTTCGTGTGCGGCTCGACATCGCCCGAGAGCTGATCCGAAGCGAGCATCGGCTCGGACAGGCCGAGCGGTTGGCTGAGACAGGCGCCTGGTCGTATATCGTTGACGAG
>JBCDLV010000014.1:0-23637 GCA_038744895.1 Bacteroidota bacterium
CCCGGTCTAGAACACCCCACACCTCATGCCGCTCCTCAAGCCACGCAAGAAGCGCGATGCCGAGATCCCATCAGCATCGATGGCCGACATCGCCTTCCTGCTGCTGATCTTCTTCCTCGTTACGACCACGATCGACGCGGACAAGGGGATCTACATGCAGCTTCCGCCGAAGCTCGACGAAACAAACGAGCCTCCGGACATCAACCAGCGAAACCTGCTCAACATCCTCGTGGCGGAGGACGGTTCGGTCCTGGTCGATGATGAGATCACCAACGTCTCGGCCATCCGCGACATCGTCAAGCGCCACATCACCAACAACGGGCGCGAGCCGAACCTGTCGGTGAGCCCAGACAAGGCAGTCACGTCGTTCAAGACGCGCCGAGGCCTTCCCTACGCGACCTACATCGAGGTCTTGGACGAGATCAAATCGGCCTACAATGAGGTCCGAGATGAGGCCGCGCAGTCGCAGTTCGGCACCACCTACGGTGAGTACCGAGCCCGCCTGGACGAAGAGGAAGAGGACGTGATCGCGGAGCAGTTCCCGCTCAAGATCTCCCTCGCCGAGCCCGACGACGTTTAGCGAATCCGCCAGCGGGGACGGCTCTGCTGGCGCGCTCACCCCACCCTTTCCCCACCTTCCATGTCCGCCCACTTCAAGAAGAAGAGCTCTGGGACGAAGCAAGAGATCCCGACGGCATCGATGCCGGACATCATCTTCATGCTCCTGATCTTCTTCATGGTGACGACCGTGCTCCGTGAGACCGAGCTCCTCGTCAACGTCTCGATCCCGCAGGCCGAGGCCATCGAGAAGATCGACCAGAAGCGGCTTATCCAGTACGTTTACATCGGCCCCGAGCGCTTGGAGAGCGGCGGGCTTGGGGAGACGGCGGTGCAGATCGACGACGCCATCGTCCGCGAGCTCCCGGACGTTCGCCAGGTCATGTACCGCCGCCTCCGCGACGAGCCTCGCACCATCGTCTCGATGCGGGTCGACCGAGAGGTCGAGACCGGAGAACTGTACGACGTTCAGCAGGAACTGCGCGAGGCCGAGGCACTGCGCGTCAACTACTCGACATCGCGCGAGGCCAACTAGCGTCGGCGCTGCGATTATCCTCTGCCGGGGCACTCCTCACGGGGTGCCCCGGTTTCTGTTTGGCCCCCTTGGCGGATCGCCTGTGGTCAGCCAACCACTGGCAGCAGGCCATCATGGGTTGTCGCCAGCGGGGCCCCGGCCAGCGTTTCGCTTGGACTCCACGCCCTCCGGTCGGGCCAGCCGTCTAGCTTCCTCTTCCCTGATCTGACCTATGGCATACGAAGCGACCCTGATTCCTGGCGACGGTATCGGTCCTGAGGTCATCTCGGCCGCCGTTCGCGTCCTCGAGGCCACCGGGGTGGCATTCGAATGGGACGAGCAGCCCGCTGGCATGACGGCGTTCGAGGCTGGCGGAGATCCACTTCCTCAGCGGACGCTCGACTCGATTGCCCGAACCCGGCTGGCGTTTAAGGGCCCGCTCACGACCCCGGTTGGCACGGGTTTCCGGAGTATCAACGTGCGGATCCGGCAGCACTTCGATCTCTACGCCAACGTCCGGCCGTGCGAGACGCTGCCCAACACCCATGGGCCGTTCGACGGCGTCAACCTGATGCTCTACCGTGAGAACACGGAGGGGCTTTACGCTGGAATCGAGTACTTCGACGAGCGCAACCAGATCGCGGACTCGATCAACCGGATCACGCGCCGAGGCTCAGAGCGAATCATCCGGTTCGCGTTCGAAGACGTAGCCCGCCGCGGTCGGAAGCGCCTGACGCTGGTGCACAAGGCGAACATCCTGAAGCAGAGCGGTGGGATGTTCTTGGGCATCGGCCGCGAGATCGCGCCGGACTACCCGGAGACCACATTCGATGATCGGATCATCGACAACATGGCGATGCAACTCGTCATCCACCCGAGTGAGTACGATGCGATCGTGACCACCAACATGTTCGGGGATATCCTCTCCGACCTCATGGCGGGCCTCGTGGGCGGACTGGGCGTCACCGGCTCCGCCAACATCGGGGAAGACTGTGCCGTGTTCGAAGCCGTTCATGGCTCGGCCCCCGACATCGCTGGGGACGGAATCGCGAATCCCACCGCCGTCATCCGGTCTGGCATCATGATGCTCCGGCACCTGGGGGAAACCCGTGCAGCCGACGCGATCCGCCAAGCCCTCCAGGACACCTACTCGAATCCGGCTCTTCTGACGCGTGATCTGGGTGGCACAGCGTCGACTACCCAGTTCGCAGACGCTGTGGTCAGCCGCGTTCGCGAGACCGTCGCCAGTTGAGCCTCTGCCTTCGTTTACATGCTTCAGCGGCTTCAAACCCTGTACCTCACCATCGGCGCTCTCCTGCTGGCACTCTTCGTCGGGGTCGGACGAACATGGGCGGAGTCCATCGGCGACGCGGTGCCGTGGCTCGGCACGGTAGGCTTCGCCCTGGCTGGAGTAACCGCGTTCGTCGCACTCGCGGGCGTTGCGCTGTACAAGAACCGCGAGACGCAGAAGCGCGTGATCCTCGCGGCCCAGTGGCTCGACCTCGCACTGGTTGCGGTCGTCCTGGTCGGCCTGTATCTCGCGTTCGATAGCTCTGCAGGAGCTGCACCCGTGGGCCACTACCTCGTGGCCATGCTACCCATCGTGGCCTACGTGCTCCTCCGGATGGCTCGCCAGCGGGTGGTGAGGGACATCGAGAAGGTCCGGTCGATGGACCGCATCCGGTAAGTGCGCGCACCCCCGGTGGTCTGGGCGCTCGTTGCGGTGGGCCTACTGGCGTTCGGATCGTCTCCCATTCTGATTCGGCTGGCGGGAGACGTCCCAGCCCTCACGCTCGCGTTCTGGCGCACCTCGGCGGTCACGGTGGTCCTGGCCCCTCTGGCGTTGGGCCGAGGCCGGGCAGAGATCATGTCGCTGACCGGTCGAGAATGGGGGTTCATTCTGTGCGCAGGCGGCCTCCTAGGGCTTCACTTCATGGCCTGGATCATATCGGTTCAGCTGACCAGCGTCGCGAGCGCTGCGGTTCTGGTTACCACGAGCCCGCTGTTCATCGCGATCCTCGGGGCTTTGGTCCTCCAGGAAACACCAGGCCGGAGGACCGTCGTCGCCATCTGCGTGGCGACCGCCGGTGCTGTACTGATCGCGCTGGGGGAGGGACGAGACTCTGGGGCCTATCCGAACCCGATGCTCGGCAACGGGATCGCCCTCGGCGCAGCCGTGCTGGTTTCAGTTTATTTCCTGATCGGCCGAGCTGTCCGCCAGCGGACTTCCTTCGTGGCGTATTTCTGGCCGCTCAACGCTGCTGCTGCGGTCACATGCCTGCTCGGCTGCCTCGTTGCAAGAGCGCCGCTAGGCCTTCCACTGGCTGCGGGCGCATTGGCTGTCGGAATGGGACTGGGGCCCGGCTTGCTCGGCCACGGGTCATTCGCGTACGCACTTCGCTACATCCCAGCAGCACTGATCGGGCTCCTATCGCTCGCCGAGCCCGTCCTCGCATCGACCGTCGCACTGCTGGTCTTTCGTGAGGTCCCGAGCCCGCTGGCGATCGTCGGCATGGTGACCGTGCTCGCCTCCATCGCAGCGGTCGTCACGGGTCGTCGAACAGAGCCCGCGGGAGATCCGAGAATCGACGGCGACCACGAAGAAAATAGTCCGTAACCAGGAGGCCTCGGTACGGCGGCCGCACCACGGCTTCGCCAGGAGGCGGACCTGAGACCGACGGCCACCGGGCGCGTGCATCGTGCCACCCATTGCGAATGGCGCGCGCCTCGTCGCGCCGCCCGCTGGCGATCGCGCGAAGAGTGGCGAGGCCGTCGATCACACGACGAGCCCGGACCGCGCGCGCAGCCTCGGCTGGTGGCAGGTTCTTGACAAGCGTGACGAGACTGTTCCGGACGTTGTAGTACGTCTTGCGTGGGTTGCCTTGAGGCAGAGACGCGCCGCCGAGGTGGTACACCTCGGAAGCTGGCTCGACACGGATACGCCCCCCTGCTCGCTGCAGGCGCCAGCAGAGATCGATTTCCTCCATGTGCATCTCGAACCACTCGTCGAACCCTCCGGCGTTCTCGAATGCTCGACGCTGGACAGCGAGAGCTGCTCCAGTGGCCCAGAAGATGTCGCGCGCGTCGTCGTATTGACCGCGATCCTCTTCGAGTGTGTCCAGAAGCCGTCCACGAGTGAAGGGGACCCCGGCCCTGTCGAGAAAACCGCCTGACGCACCTGCGTACTCGAACTGCTGGCGCCGCTCGCACTGGAGAAGCTTGGGCTGGACGGCGACAACCCCCGGCAGATTCAAGGTCTCCACGAGGGGCTGAAGCCACCCCGGAGACACCTCGACGTCATTGTTCAGGAAGACGAGATAATCTGCGTTGGCATGCGCCACCGCAGCGTTGTTTCCGCGTGCAAAGCGCCAGTTCTCCGGGTGCTGTACGACACGAACGGTCGGGTGCGTCGCTGCAAGCCAGTCCACGGTGTCGTCATCAGATGCATTGTCGGCGACAATGACCTCCAGCTGCGGGTAGTCCGTCGATACCACAGACGGGAGAAAGCGCTCCAGGAGCTGTTTCCCATTCCAGGTGATGATGATGACAGAGACGAGCGGAGGCACCTGGATCTTCCAGTGGTCCACCGAAGCTAGCCCTCCCCGGCGCCGGACCTCGACACAAAGAAACCGGCGCGACCCATGTGACCCCACCACGGGTCTAGGTCGCGCCGGCTACCACCTTCAGAGCGGGTCGCGGGATGTGCTTACCGCTGCATGTCTTAAGTATACGACAATGGATTGGCTTGTGGGCGTAGGGTTGGCATTTTTGTTCGGTCCGTTGGCAGGCAGGCTCTGTAGATCTACGCTGCTAGATTTTGAGAATGTCGCAACCCCAATTCGATGATGCCCTCGGTGCATTGCGCACCTACTGGGGGTACTCCGACTTCCGCGAAGGACAACGAGACGCGGTGAGCGCCGTCATCTCGGGGCGAGATGTCTTGACCGTGCTTCCGACGGGTGGGGGCAAGTCATTGATCTACCAGGTGCCTCCCGTCGCCTCGCAGGGCCTAGCTCTCGTGGTCTCACCCTTGGTCGCACTGATGCATGACCAGGTGGATGCTTTGTCTCGGCGAGGGATCCGTGCGGCTGCGTTGCACGGAAGCCTCTCCCGGGCAGCACAGGACCAACTTTGGACAGACGCAGAGCACGGCCTGTACCGGCTCGTCTACCTCACGCCGGAGCGTCTACAAACCGACCTGTTCGAGGCCCGAGTGGGACGGTTAAACATCGACCTGCTGGCGGTCGACGAGGCCCATTGCATCTCCGAATGGGGCCATGACTTCCGGCCTGCGTACCGGCAGATCGGTGACATACGTGCCCTGGTGACCAGCGCCAGCGGTGCTATGGCTCCCGTGGTGGCGGTCACAGCGACGGCGACGCCAGAGGTCCGCCGCGACATCCTGGAGCATCTGGGACTCCAGGATCCCTTCGTGCTCGTCAAGGGGTTCGACCGGCCCAATCTGACGTGGAGCGTTCACCGTGTTCAGGATCCGATACGGCAGGCGATCGACGTATTCCATGGGGTGCCCGGTCCAGGACTCGTCTATGCAGGAACGCGACGAGCGTCTGAGCGCGTCGCCGCGCGACTGGCCCTGGAGGGAATCCGCGCCGAGCCGTACCATGCGGGGCTCGACCCGGATGTCCGGGCCGGCGTCCAGACCCGGTGGCTCGATGGCGAAACGCGCGTCATCGCTGCGACGAGCGCATTCGGGATGGGGATTGACAAGCCGGATGTACGCGCTGTCGTCCACACAGCGCTGCCCCCGACGCTAGAGTCGTACTACCAGGAAGCTGGGCGTGCCGGCCGGGATGGGGACGGCTCCTATGCCGTTCTCGCGGTTGGCCCGGACGCCGAGACGTTGCCTCGCGATCTCGTTGAACGTGGGCACCCGACGCCCGCAAACCTCCAGGCTGTGTACGACGCCGTGGCCAGCCTCTCCCAGGTGGCCATCGGAAGCCTTCCTGAGGACCCCTGCATGGTGGATGCCCGGCTCGTCCAGTCGGTGACCGATCTCCCCACGGGGCTCATCGGTACCGCGATCGACCGGTTGGCGGCCACCGGTGTCTGGAGCCTCGTTCCGACGAGGTCAGGGGACATCCACGTGCGCCTTCCGTCTGGCCGGGACGGGTACCGCCGGGCCCTCGAAGCCGAGACGCCAGCGGTACAGGCATTCGGAGACGCTCTCCTCAGGCGATTGCCTCCTGAAACCGAATTCGGGCTAGGCCTTCGCCTCGACCCGCTGGCGGAAGCGCTCGGACTGCCGAGCGAGCGGCTTCGCGCCGGCATGGACTACCTCACGAGTCGAGGGGCCCTCGCCGTGGTCGACATCCGCGACGGGATTGCCCTCCAATGGAATCAGCCGCGTCTGGCCCGTGCACCCATCGACCATCAGGCCCTGGACGCAAGCCGCCGCCGAGCACATGCCAAGCTGGATACCGTCGTCGGGTACGTGCAGGCCATCGGATGCCGCCGACAGTACCTGCTGGCGTACTTCGGCGAGCCGTCGCCGGCGCGATGTGGACGATGCGACGTTTGCCTCGGACGACACCAGCTGGCGGTGGTCACCCCCGACGACGAGTCGGAGTTGGACGCGATCCTCTTGGCACTATCTCAGGGCAAGGACGTCCAGGTGAACCGTCGCCAGCGGGAGCTGATGCAGTGGCTCGTCGCAGAAGGCCTGATCCGATTGGCGGAGCCGCTCGCTGGCCGGTACGAGCTGACGCCCGCCGGCCAGCGGCGAGTCGCGGCTACCGCGTGAACACGATCCGGCGAGACGCCTCGAAGCGTTCACCGATCACGCGGAGCACATAGACGCCAGCGGGCAGGTCCCCACGGTCGACTTGGATCGTCGTCGCTCTCCCGGAGCCGACGGTGCCGTCAAAAGCGGTCGTGATCCGCCGGCCGGCGATGTCGAAGAGCTCAGCCCGGACAGACTGGACCTCGTCCACGCGTAGCGTCAGGCGGGCACCGCTGGCGGTCGGATTCGGCGTGGGCTCGCCGAGCTCAAATCCGGAGGGGGGCGGCGGCTCTTCTGCATCGACGCTCACGAGGTCCGTCGGGCGGAGCACGAAGAACCCGTTGTTGATGTCGTTGACGATGACGAGACCGCTCTCGAAGTACGGGTAATTGCTCCACTGGCCATTGAACGAGATGGCATCTCGCTGGGGGAACGTGTCGAAGAAGGCGACCTCCGTCAGCGTTCCGTTCTCGATCCCCTCCAGGTCCAGGATGCGGAGCCCGGTCTCGTAGTTGCTCTGGTACGCGTACCGCCCGTGGGTGTACAGGTTGTGATCCACCGAGTTGAGACCGGAATCGTAAATGAACGCGACCTCGGGACTGTCGAGGTCCTCCATGTCCATCACAACGGTGCGCTGTGGAATGCTGAGCGACGACTCGTCGATCTCGTCGTTCATGATGAAGTAGCGCTGGTCCTCCGTCAGCCACCCCTGGTGCGTGTATACGTCGTTCGGGTACTCGCCCTGTGAGAGAATGTCGATGTTGCCTTTGTCAGAGACATCGAAGACCGTGACGACGTCTTCGTTGGCGCCGAAGCAGAGCTCTTTGCCGGTGTGGTCGGTATCAGGCCCGCTGTACACGACGCACTGAGCGTCGTGCGTATAGCCCGGAGTGCGTGGGCCAGTCTCGATGGCCGCGTCCGAGAAACAAGTCACGAACGTCGGGTTCTTCGGATCGCGAATATCGATCACGTGGAAGCCAGGCTCGTCACAGGATGCGGGGAGCCCGCGTGCTGCCCGCTCCCCTGGGCTGTACCGATACCCTACGGCATAGGCGTACCCCGTGTCCTCGTTGATCACGATGTTGTGTGTCGAGCTCGTCTGGGGATACAGGACGTCCTCTTGGAACACGACGGGCTCCCCGGTCGCGCCGCGAAGCCTCGTCAGGTCGAACACCTGTACGCCGTGGTCGCGGGAACCGTCGGCGACGACAAACGCATGGTCAGCGTAAACCTTCACGTCCCGCCACGTGGACGAACGTCCGTTCGGGGTTGGCATCTTGCCGACCAAGCGTGGCGATGTCGGGACGGACAGGTCCACGAACCCGAGCCCGTTCTGTGTGCCGACCAGGGCATACTCGATGCCTGTCTGAGGGTCGGTCCACCCCCAGATGTCGTTGTGTGCTGCCGCTGGCGATCCGGCTACCGCGAACCGAGCGGGAGACATGTACCCCACGAGGTTGACACCATCGCACGGGAAGGCGCCCACGTCCGGGAGCGATGCGATGCCATTCCGGCACTCGACCTCTTGGGCGCTGGTGGGAAGGGCGCAGAGCGCCAGCAGGACGGTGGCTAGGGAGAGGGGACGCATGGATGGCGGGAGGTTGACGCGCCAACGTACTTCACCGGCGGCCTTGGAGGCGTCACAAAAAAAGGGGACCCCGCGTGGTGCGGAGTCCCCCAAGGGGGCAGCGCCAGCGGGCGCTGTGAGGTCCCTTACATGCTCACGCGATCCAGCCGCGGACGGAGGATGAAGAACCCGTTGTTCGAGTCGCTCGCGACGACGAGCCCACTCGGGAAGTACGGGTAGTTGCTCCACTGTCCACCGAAGCCGATGTCGGTGCCCTGCGGGTACGTGTCGAAGCTGGCGACCTCGGTGATCTCACCGTCGAGGATCCGGCTGTGGTCCACGATGCGAAGCCCCGACTGGTAGTTGCTCATGAACGTGTAGTTGCCGAGCACATACAGGTTGTGGTCGATGGTGGTCATGCCCGAGTCGTACACACCGATGAACTCTGGCGCGTCGAGATCCTCCACGTTGAACAGGAGCGTTCGCTGGGTGGAGACGTAGCCGTTGGTCTCGTCGAGTTCGTCGTTGGCGAGGAACGCGCGACGGTCCTCGGTGAACCAGCCCTGGTGCGTGTAGGCGTCCTGCGGGTACTCCGCCATCGAGATGACGCGAACGTCCATCTTATCGGTCACGTCGAAGAACGTCACGACGTCCTCGTTGGAGGCGGCGCAGATCTCACGGCCGATGTAGTCCTGATCCGGACCTTCGTCGTAGAGGATGCACTGGGCGTCGTGCGTGTAGCCCGGTGCGGCGACCGGCGAGAGGTCCTTTGAGGCGTCCGAGAAGCAGTTCACGAACGTCGGGTTGAGCGGCTCCTCGATGTTGATGACGTGAAAGCCAGGAGCGCCACACTCGGCCGGGAGGTCGTCTCCGCGAGAGCCCGAGCCAACGGCGTAGGCGAAGCCGGTGTCCTCGTTGATCACGATGTTGTGCACGTTCGTGACCTGGTCGTAGTGGGCATCGGCGGTGAACTCACCCTGGTCCGAGGCGAGGCCGCGGAGGCGCGTCAGGTCGAACACCTGCATGCCGTGGTCCCGGGCCTCGGAGACGATGAACGCGTGGTCCTTGTAGACCTTGATGTCGCGCCAAACCGTCGAGACGGTGTGCGTGGGGAGTTTGCCGAGGACGACAGGCTCCGTCGGGTTCGTGATGTCGATGAACTCGGTCCCGTTGGCAAGGCCCACCAGCGCGTACTCACGGTTGGTCTCCGGGTCTGTCCAGCCCCAGATGTCGTTGAGCTGATCTGCGTCGAAGACGGAGAGCGGGATGTAGGCCACCAGGTCGACGTTGTTGCAGTCGAAGGCGGTAATGCCGTCGTCCGTTGGCATGGCGCCGTCGGGGAGGTCGGCGGTGCCGTCTGTGCACTCAGCGGTCACCTCCATGTCACCCATGGGAGGTGGAGGCGCGACTGGACCGTCGGTGTCGGTCATTGGCGCCGACGCGGAGCATCCTGCGACGACCATGGCGAGCACGAGCGCGCCGGAGAGAGTCAAGCGGTTCATAATGAAGAGGGTGGGGTGCGGAAGCAATGGCTAGACGCCTGACGAGACGGTCTCGAAACGGTTCCGGTTGCGGTCCTTTCGGACGCTGTACGGGTCGAAGACGCATCCGTTCATCGCAACGTACGCACCAGGCGCCAACGTTTGGACGGCCGCTGCGGCAAAACCAACATTGAATTCGGCGTCCGTGGATTTAAATCGGGCGGGTGTGAGCGATCCGACGAACACGACGGTCGTCTCGGAGGCTCGCTCGCCCAGGGCCGTGGCGACCACGCGTGCCGTATCCGCCATCGTGTCGGTTCCATGGGTGACGATCACGCGGCGGGACGCGGCGGAGGCCACCCGGTCGGCGATCAGCTGGCGATCGGCGTCGGTCATGTCGAGGCTGTCCTTGCGCATCAGTGCCTCGACGGTGAACGGGAACGCGACGCCGGCCTCGTGGAGGAGCGCACCGATCTGGGGCTCTCCGATCTCGTACGCACTCTTGGCGTCGAAATACTCCTTGTCGATCGTGCCGCCAGTCGTGAACACAGTGACAGGTTCGGAGAGATCGATCATGGAGGGGGGACGGTCCGGTCCGCAGCGGTACCGGGCGCTGCTGAGTCCGTGGGTACGGCCGTTGCGCCTACCGGGATGCTGTCCGGCACGGGTACGACGCCTTGACGTTCGAGGGAAAGCCTCGCATCCACGACGTCATAGACCGCCTTCGCGAGGTCGGGATCCTCTGCCAGGGCGTCCAGCTGGCGCGCGACCACGATGGAGTCTGTGTCGTTCCGCAGGTAGGCAGTCTGCCGAAGGCTGTCTCTCCTAAGTCCAGCACGGGCCTGCGTGGTGTCCAGAGAGGACCGCGCGTCTGCGAGATGGAGGTCGACGATCACGCCGACGAGGTCGGGGTCCACCTCGGGCTCTACGTCGTCGGTGCCGTCACAGCCGACGAGGAGCGCTGCCAGCGCCAGCATTCGTTTCACGCGGCGTCGGGGCCCTCGACCTCCATGCGCAGCAGATGGGACGCGTACGTCTTGCCCTGTGCGTCCAGCTTGAGCGAGACGGTCCCGCCACCACCGAGAGCGCCGTGGAGCATGAAGTTCAGGGCGGAGAGGTTCGGCAACTCGAAGCGTTCCACAGAGCCAGAGACCCGTGGCCCGAAGTGGGCTTTGACGCGCTCTGCGGTGACCGTCTGGCGGAGCCAGGCGAAGTGGGCCGGGTCTCGGGCGATCAGCCCGACGTTGACGGCGTCGCCTTTGTCGCCAGAACGGGCGAAGCAGAGGTCGAGAAGTTTCATGGGCTGAGGGGGTAGGGCAAACGACCTGAGGCCGGGACGGCCTCGGCCACCGGGATATCCAATGTCGCTCAGGTTGCCCTCCCGATGGTTCCGTCCTACGGGATCATCTTGTTCAGGGGATACTCGATGATTCCCTCGGCACCGAGACGCTTGAGTTCTGGGATGAGGCGGCGGACCTGGCGCTCCTCGATAATGGTCTCGACGGCGACCCACTCGTCCGAGAAGAGGGGGGAGATCGTCGGGTTGCGAAGGGCAGGAAGCTGCTCGACGACGGACTTGAGATCGTCTCGGCGCACGTTCAGCTTGAGTCCCACCTTGCCCTCGGCGCGGATGGCGCCTTCGAGGAGCAGCGCGAGGTTCTCGATCTTCTCCCGCTTCCACGGATCCTCCCAAGCCTCCTTGTTCGCGACGAGCTGCGTGTTGGAGCTCAGCAGGACCTCCACGATGCGCAGCTTGTTGGCGCGTAGCGAGTTGCCCGTCTCTGTGACCTCGACGATGGCATCTACCAGATCCGGGGCTTTGACTTCGGTAGCTCCCCAGGAGAACTCCACGTTTGCTGTCACACCATGCTCGGCCAGCCAGCGCTTGGTCAGCCCGACGACCTCGGTCGCGATCCGCTTGCCCTCCAAGTCGTGGACACTGTGGATGTCTGAGTCCTCTGGGACAGCGAGCACCCAACGGACAGGTCGCATGGAGGCCTTGGAATACACCAGGTCCGCGACGACGTGGACTTCGGCACCCGTCTCGGCGATCCAGTCGAGGCCGGTGATCCCGGCATCGAACACGCCGTCCTGAACGTAGGTGCCCATCTCCTGGGCCCGGACGAGCATGGCGGTCAGCTCGTCATCATCGATCGACGGGAAGTAGCTCCGCGAGCGAACGGAAAAGCCGTAACCCGCTTTGTCGAGCAAGTCGAACGTGGACTCTTGGAGGCTCCCCTTGGGGAGACCCAGGCGAAGCACATTCGTCTCGCCGCTGGCGTCGGCGGTGGTTGGCGAAGAAGTGGTTTGCGTAGACATGAGGAGAGGAGAGAGCGAGGCCCGATGGCGGCGACCGCCAGCGGGGGCAGTTACGATTCGACAGTGGCGGTCCGTTCGCGGACGAGGTCCGCTGGCGTTTGCAGCGAATGGCCGATGGCTTCCATCTGGCGCAAGAACTTGCGCTTGTCGAGGGTGCGGTCCGGCGCGAACGTCATGCCGTAGTAGAGGTAGAGGCGCTCGTCCTCGACGAACGCAAAGCGGATGTACGAGCCGCCCATGACGTCGTTGGTCATGTACCAAAACCCGCGCTGCTCTTGTGCTTCGTGGGTGCCGAGGCGGACCGGCTCGGTGGTCGTCGGCCGCTGGTCGTCGAGCTGCACGTACGAGCTGTCGAAGACTCCCTCGGCGAACTGCTCCAGCAGCCCGTTGGCAACGGCATCGAGTTGGTCCGGCGTGGGGAGGGTCTCGACGCCAGCGGCGGAGAAGACGAAGAAGTCGCGCCAGCTGTCGGCGAGCACGCGGCGGTACCGGGTGAACGATCCGTCGAGCCCGGCGGCCGTCGCCGCAGTGTCCTGGACCTGCACGAAGTCGTGCTGCACGCCGATGCGGAAGCCGCGGGACGCCTCCAGCGCGTCTTCCAGGTCTGTCTGGCGAAGCCGCGCAAACACCTCGTTGCTGGTGCGGACACGAGCAAGATCCTCGTACGCCTCGCGGATCTCGTCGCCCCGCTGGCGAATCTGCGCCGCCAACGCCGAGTCACTGGCCGCCGTGGCGATCGTGACGAGCTGGTGGTTGGCCCACAGGTTCTCGCGCAGGTTGACGGCTGCCGACTCACCTGACTGGATCGCGCCGAGGTTGGCCTCGCCGATGCGGGCGCGCAGGAAGTCCCCGATCTCGCCAGGCGCGTCGACTGCGCCGACGAACATCAGGTTGGGGAGCATCTTCAGCGGAGAGAAGTTGCGCCCGGTGAGTGGCTGGAAGCGAAGAGCAAAAGCGCCCTGATTGCTTGGCAGCGTCGGAACAGGCTGGGCAACCGTCTCGCGAATCGCCTCGCCGACGGGGCCGTTCCAAGTTGCGCTATCGGTCACCACGACCACCTGCTCCGTCTCGCCGCGGGCTTCCGGCGGACCGCTGTCGACGGTCCCGCACGCGGTCAGCGTGCTCAGCGAGAGGACGAGGAGAAAGGGGAGAGGTCGGATCATCGGTCGGGGGTCTCGCCGCGCTTCAACGTGTCCGCCCACGCGCCGATGTGTGAGCGCCGTTGGGAATCCGTGAGATCGGGGTCGTCCCAGAGGCGCTCGGCCTCGCGGATCAGCGCACTGCCGACGATGAATCCATCGGTGTGCTGCGACAGCCGCTCGGCATCGGCGTGCGTCGAAATGCCGAAACCGACGAGCAGCGGCTGCTCCACGAGGTCCCTGGCGCGGGCGAGGTAGGCGCCGGTGGTGTCTTCGTCACCGAGTCCGGAGCCGGTCAGGCCTGTGACGGAGACGGCGTAGACGAATCCGGTGGACCGTTCGTCCACGAGGCGAACGCGATCGTCAGACGTGTTGGGGGCGATGAGGTGAGTGATGGAGAGGTCGTGGCGCTGGGCGGCCCCCTCGATCTCCTCCGCCTCCTCCGGAGGGACGTCGGGCAGGATGAGGCCGTCCACCCCAGAGGATGCAGCATCGGCGCAAAAGTCGCTCACCCCGTAGCGAAAAACGGGGTTGGCGTACCCCATCAGCAGCAGTGGCGTCTCCGACTGCTGGCGGAAGGCCGCGGCCGTCTCGAACGTCGAGGCCATCGACGCGCCTTGGCGGAGGGCTCGCTCCGACGCCTCCTGGATCGGCAGCCCCTCGGCCACCGGGTCCGAGAAGGGCATTCCCAACTCGATGAAGTCGGCGCCGGCGTCATCGACGGCACGCAGGATGGGGAGCGTCGCGTCGGGCGCCGGAAAGCCCGAGGTGAGGAAGAGGCCCATGGCCGTCTCGCCCCGCTGGCGGAGGGCGTCGAGGTGGGTGCGAAGGCGCGTCATGCGTACGCGTGGGGCTGATCGATGGTCATGAACCGCTCGGGGAACGGGCACCGCTCAAACCCGATGCGCTCGTAGAACGCGTGCGCGTCTTGCGTGGTGAGGATCCAGCGTCGGAGACCCTGGAGCTCAGGATGATCGAGGATGCACTGCATCAGCCACCGTCCGAGGCCCTGCTG
The DNA here is from genome assembly GCA_038744895.1 of Bacteroidota bacterium. Lineage (GTDB taxonomy): Bacteria > Bacteroidota > Rhodothermia > Rhodothermales > Rubricoccaceae > Rubrivirga. Next base: position 14,334 of record JBCDLV010000014.1, read on the forward strand.
CTGCAAGTCGTCAACGACGTAGACGTCGCAGACGTAGGCGACGGTGGTACGGTCGGTGACCACGCGGGCGTAGCCCACTTGGCCGCCCGCTGGCGCGTACAGGCCGAACGGCATCGAGCTACCTGCAGCATCGGTCACGACCGCTAGCGGGATTCCCGGCGACCAGTAGGACTGGGTCAGGTAGCCATGCACGGCATCGATGTCGAGCCGGTCGCGGTCATCGGAGACCTCGTAGCCGTCACGGGTCCAGGTCATCCCAGGTTGGCGGCGATTGTCGCCATGTCCTTGTCGCCTCGGCCGGAGCAGTTGAGCACGAGCGTCGCGCCCTCTCCCAATTCCTCCGCCAGAGCGGGGAGCTTGGCGACCGCGTGGGCGGTCTCCAGAGCGGGAATGATGCCCTCGGTCTCGCTCAACAGCTTGACGCCCTCCAGGGCCTCGGTGTCGGTGGCCGTCCGTACCTCGACACGTCCCGTGCTGGCGTGGTGGGCGTGCTCCGGTCCAACGCCCGGATAGTCGAGCCCTGCTGAGACGGAGTGGGCGATCTCCACCTGCCCGTCGGCGTCTTGCAGCAGGACCGTCCGCGTGCCGTGGAAAACGGCGGGCTCCCCGCGTGTGAGCGTGGCTGCGTGGCGGCCGTCCAGGCCCTCGCCAGCGGCCTCCACGCCGACCAGCCGGACGCTCTCGTCTTCCATGAACGGTGCCCAGATGCCGATGGCATTCGAGCCGCCGCCGACGCAGGCGACCACCATGTCGGGTAGCTCGCTTCCGGTCTGCTCCGCCAGCTGGCGCCGCGTCTCCTCGCCGATGACGCGGTGCAGGTCGCGGACCATCGCCGGGTAAGGATGCGGCCCGATAGCGCTTCCGATGATGTAATACGTGGAGGTAGGGTTGGAGACCCAGTCGCGGAATGCCTCGTTGGTGGCGTCCTTAAGGGTCTGGCTGCCACTGGTGGCCGTCCGCACCTCGGCACCCAAGAGGCGCATCCGCTGGACGTTGAGGTGTTGCCGCTCGACGTCCTCGGCGCCCATGTAGACGACGCACTCGACGCCGAAGAGGGCGCAGGCGGTCGCCGTGGCGACGCCGTGCTGGCCGGCGCCGGTCTCGGCGATGATCCGCTCCTTGCCCATGCGCCGCGCCAGCAGGACCTGCCCGATGGCGTTGTTGATCTTGTGCGCTCCGGTGTGGCAAAGGTCTTCGCGCTTGGCGTAGATCGTCGCACCGCCGATCCGCTCGGTCAGGCGGTCGAGCCTCGTAAGCGGTGTCGGACGGCCGACGTAGTCGCGGAGGAGGGAGTGGTACGCCCCCAGGAAGTCGGGATCGACCTTGGCCTCTGCCCATGCCTCGCGGAGGTCCTGAAGCACCGGCTGAAGGATCTCGGGCACGAAGGCACCGCCGAAGTCGCCGAAGCGACCGCGGGCATCAGGCAGCACGGACGGACCGTGGACGGGGGACGGGGGACTAAGGGTCGTGGTAGACATAGCAGCGGGAAATAGAGAACCTGCCTAGCGCCGACACTGGTCGGCCGGTGCGAGCAGGCTCGAAATTGGTCTTCGGTCTTCGGTCTTCGGTCTTCGGTCTTCGGTCTTCGGTCTTCGGTCTTCGGTCTTCGGTCTTCGGTCTTCGGTCAGTCGGTGGCAGCGTGGTAGGCGTCGAAGAAATCGGCCAGCTTGTCGAGGTCTTTGATGCCGGGCGACTCTTCAACGGATGAGGACAGGTCGACAGCGTAGGGTCGCATCGTGTCGATGGCCTCCGCTACGTTATCGGCGGAGATCCCGCCTGCCAGAAACAAGTCGACCTCGCCGGCCAGCTCGCGGGCCACGCGCCAGTTAAAACTCTCCCCGGTCCCGCCCCACAGGCTCGTGTGGTGCGTGTCGAGGAGCACAAAGTCGACCACGTCGAGGTAGGGCTCTACGACGGCCCGGATTTGTTCGCTCGACGCATCGTGGTGTACCTGGACCGCCTTGATCACGGGCACGTCGACAGCCGCGCAGGTCTCCGGCGTCTCGTGCCCGTGGAGCTGCGCCAGCGTGAACCCGACCCGTTCGCACGCCGCGTTGACCTCGTCCGCTGGCGCATTCACGAACACGCCGACGGGCTCCGGTCCGGCGACCCATCCGATGATCTCCTTCGCTACGTCGGCCTTGATGTAGCGCTCGCTCCCCTCGTACTGGATGAAGCCGAGGAAGTCGGCGCCAGCGGCGGCGGCCGTTCGCGCGTCGTGGAGGCGGGTGATGCCGCAGATTTTGACCTTGGTGTTCAACGTGCGAGGTGGAAGGTGAGACGAGCGGAGACGGAGGAAAAAACCGAAGGCGGACGATGAGGAGCGTTCACGTTTCGCTCTCCACGTTCTCACGTTCAACGACCGAGTTGGACGCGAGCGCGAGGGCCGTTTCTCGGCGGAGCGTGGCGAGGGCACGCCCCGGGTCCTGCTGGCGCATGAAGTGGGTCCCCACGAGGAACGCGTCGGCGCCGGAGTGCCGGAGGCGGGCTGCTGCGGTGGCGTCCCGGATCCCGCTCTCGGCCACCCGGACGATCCGCTCGGGGAGCCGTGAGAACAGCCGCCCCGGCCGGTCGAGGTCCACCTCGAACGTGTCCAGGTCTCGGCTGTTGACGCCGAGCACGTCGACACGGTCGAGGTCTACCACGTCCAGCTCCTCGTCGGCATGGACTTCCACGAGGACGCCCAGGTTGAGGTCGGCCGCGGCGTCGAGGAGGTCCGCCAGCTGGCGCCGGTCGAGTGCGGCGACGATCAGCAGAACGGCGTCGGCGCCGAAGGCGCGAGCCTCGACGAGTTGGTAGGTGTCGACGAGGAAGTCCTTGCGCAGGACCGGGATGTCGACGGCGTGGCGTACCTCGGCGAGGTGGTCGAGGGAGCCCTCGAAGTGGGTCGGTTCGGTAAGCACCGAGACCGCCGAGGCCGCGGCGCCCTTGTACGATCTGGCGATCTGCGCTGGATCGTATTCGCGCCGGATGACGCCTTCAGAGGGGCTCGCGCGCTTGCACTCCGCGATGTAGGCCGGTCCGTCCGGACGGCGCAGCGCCCGCGCCAGCGACAGCGTCGGCGCGTGGAACGCAGGTCGCCGCATGAGGGCCGCGGCGGGCGTCACCGCCTTGCGCTCGGCCACCAGCTGGCGCGTGTCGTCGAGGATCTGATCGAGGATGGTCGCCACTACGCTGCCTCGGCCAGTTCATTGGAGACCTCCACGAGCCCGTCGAGCTTGCCCAGCGCGGACCCGCTGGCGATGCTCTCCCGCGCGGCGTCCAGGCACACGTCGAGGCTGTCGTACTCGCCGGACGCCAGCAGGGCGTAGGCGGCGTTCAGCAGGACCACGTCGGCTTGCGGGCCGGCTTTGCCGCCGAGGACATCGCGGACGATCTCGGCATTCTCCTCAGGCGTGCCGCCCTGAAGGGCCGCCGCGGAGACGCGTGCCAGTCCGAACCGCTCGGGGACAACCTCCTGCTCCAGGAGACCACCGTCGTACGCGTGCGAGCCGGTCTGATAGATCGTCGTGGGGGAGGTGGTGCTCAGCTCGTCGAGCCCGTCGTGCGCGTAGACCACCACGACGTGCTCGCTGCCGAGGCGCATCAGAATCTGGGCCATCATGCGCGCCACGGGGTCGGAAAACGCCCCGATCAGCTGGCGCTTGACGGCGGCCGGGTTGCACAGCGGCCCGAGGATGTTGAAGAACGTCCGCACGCCGAGGGCCTTGCGGACCGGGCCAACGTGGCGCAGTGCCGGGTGGAACTGCGGCGCAAACAGGAAAGCGATGCCGGCCTCTTGGAGGCACCGACTCACACCCTCGGCATCGAGATCGGCCCGGACGCCCAGGGCACTCAGCACGTCGGCCGATCCGCTGGAGGACGACACACCTTTGTTGCCGTGCTTAGCGACGGGCACGCCCGCGCCAGCGGCGACGAAGCTGGCGGCGGTCGATATGTTAAATGTACCCGCGTGGTCGCCGCCCGTCCCGCACAGGTCGATGGGATCGAGGCTCCCGGTGGCCACCGGGACGGCGTACTCGCGCATCACCTTCGTGAAGCCGGTGAGCTCGTCGAGCGTCTCGCCGCGCGAGCGGAGACCCAAGAGGAGCCCTGCGATCTGGGCCGGGTCGGCCTCACCGGAGAGCATGACGTGCATGGCGGACTCGGCCTGGGCCTGGGTCAGCGTCTCGCCCTCGGCGATGAGTTGAAGGGTGGGTTTGAGCATGAACGGATTGAACGTGCGGCGTCGAGCGTGCCGCGTGATGTTGAGCGTGCCGCGTGATTAGGTGGGCTGCCGAGTCGACCGGAGGTACCGAAGAAGGGAGCCAAGCTTCGCGCCGACGTGGGAGCTCAGTTCGTAGAGAGCATCGAAGTCAGCAGTCGAGAGGTAGCCCTCGTCGAGGGCGACGTAGAGCTGTGATCGGACTTCGGCGTTCGACGCCTTGGCTATGTCCAGGAAGCGGCAGAATTCGCGCCTGGACCTTCGTTCAAACCCCTCGGCGATGTTCGACGTGACGGAGATCGCTGCGCGCCGGATTTGATCACGGAGTGCAAAGTCGCGAGCAAAGTCACCAGATCGGCTTGCAGCATAGACGTGCTGCGTCAACTCGCGTCCGAGTTGCCACGCCTCGATCTCTTCGAACCGCTTGAATGTGCTCATAACCCTGGCAGGGAACGTTCCACATCCCACCCCGCACGTTCCAACGTCGATGTTACCCAGTTGCAAACCAGCTTCGGCCCTTCCGTCGTCAGGATCGACTCGGGGTGAAACTGGACGCCCTCGATAGGAAAGTGGCGGTGCCGAAGGCCCATGATGACGCCGTCGGAGGTCTCGGCCGAGATGTCGAGCACGTCCGGCAGCGTCTCCCGATCGACGACGAGGGAGTGGTAGCGCGTCGCCACGAAGTCCTGGTCGACGCCCTCGAACACTGTCTTGCCGTCGTGCTGGATGGTCGAGGTCTTGCCGTGCATCAGCGTCGGCGCGTGGACGATGCGCCCCCCGTAGACCTCGCCGATGGCCTGGTGGCCGAGGCACACGCCCAGGACGGGCGTCGACTCCCCAAACCGTCGGATCACGGCCTCGCTCACACCGGCATCCTCGGGACGCCCCGGACCTGGTGAGATCAGGACCCCCGCTGGCGCCAGCTCGGCGACCTCGTTCAACTCGATCTGGTCGTTGCGCACGACGCGGTAGTCCTCCGTCACGCCGCCCACCAGGTGGACCAGGTTGTAGGTGAACGAGTCGTAGTTGTCGATGATGAGGATCATCCGCGTGTGGCGTGGCTCGTGTTGCGTGTCCGCGCGCTGTCTAGAAGAACACGGGGCATGTGTCAGGGGGTGAGGAAACCGACCGACTCGCGGACCTCCGCCATCACGTCGCGGGCCCGTGCCCTCGCCGCGTCGCCGCCAGCGGACAGGATCTCGCGGACGCGCTCCGGCCGCTCCGCCAGCTGGCGGCGGCGCTCGCGGGCTTCGCCGAAGTGCCGGTCGATCATGCCGAGCAGCTCCTTCTTGGCGTGGCCATAGCCGTAGCCACCCGCGCGATACGCCTCGGCGATCTCAGCGCGCTCGTCGTCTGTGGCGAAGTGGCGGATGAGGGCGAACGTGTGATCCGACTCGGGGTCCTTGGGTGCCTCCAGCGGCGTCGAGTCCGAAAGGATCGACATGACCTTCTTCTTGAGCGCCTTGCCCTCGTCGAAGATGCCGATCGTGTTGTCGTAGCTCTTCGACATCTTGCGGCCGTCCACGCCGGGGATGACCGACACCTCGTCCAGGATCAGCGGCTCGGGAAGAGGGAACAGGGGATCGTCGCCGGGCCGGAATGCCTGGTTGAAGCGAGCCGCGGTATCCCGGGCGATCTCCAGGTTCTGCTTCTGATCCGCCCCGACAGGGATCGTCAGACCGTGCCCTCGGCTCGTGTACGCGAGGATGTCGGCTGCCTGGAGAATGGGGTAGGTCAGAAGCCCCCCGTTGGCAGTGAGCCCCTGCGCCACCTTGTCCTTGTAAGACACGCCCTTTTCCAGCTGGGACGACGGTGTCAGGCACAGGAAGATCCAGGCCAGCTCCGTCAGCTGGGGCACGTCCGACTGGACAAACAGGTGCGCTTTTTCCGGGTCCAGCCCTAGTGCGAGGTAGTCCAGCGCTACGTCCAGCGTGTAGCGCCGCAGCGCCTCCGCGTCGCGCAGTGTCGTCAGCGCGTGGTAGTCGACGATGAACAGGTAGGCCTCGCTCCGGGCGTCCGCGTCGTTGGCCAGCGCGATGTTCTGCCGGATGGCACCCAGGTAGTTGCCCAGGTGGAGCGTCCCCGACGGCTGGATGCCAGAGACGATCACCGGGCGCGGATCGCCAGCGGAGACCCCGCTGGCGGTGGCCGTCGGCGAAGCCGTGGATGAGGGCGTGTCGGACATGACGTCGTGGATCGCGTCGCTAGCGGAGGGCAGCGATCGACGCGCGCAGCAGGTCGATCCGGGAGGTCGAAGCGTCCGCGTTGTGTGCGAGGATCGCACGGCTGCGCTCCTGGTGGTGGACGACATCCGTCTCCTCCCGGAGCGCAGCGCCAAAGGTCTTTTCCGCGTCGAGGAGGCCCTGGAGAAGCTCCTTCTCCGTCCCGCTGGCGGCCGAGGCTGGGTCGCGCTCGACGCCTTGCGGCGGCGTGCCGCCTAGGCTGAGAACCGTCTCCGAGACCTTCGCGGCCTCGATCCGGAGGTAGGGCATGATGGCCTGGATCCGATCCCGAGCCTCGCCGACGGGCAAGCCCGCGAGCGCGCCGTCGTACCGGTAGAGCAGGTCCAGGTGGAGCTGGGCGATCGGGTGCAGCCGCTCGACGCTCTCCTCGCGGGAGATATAGCGCCCAGCGCCGCCTTTGTTGAGGATCGGTCGGAGTGCGGGAAACATGGAGAGGAGTGGGTCGAGGGTCGCGGATCAGGAGGGGCAGGGGGCTCGTCCCCTTGAGCCGTCAGAGAAGGTCGGAGGTGGCGGAACGCATGGCGGCGAAGAGGGCCGCGGCCTTGGCTTTGGTCTCGTCGTACTCGGCAGCGGGATCCGAGTCCGCGACGACACCCGCACCCGCCTGGACGTAGGCCACGCCGTCCGCCACGACCATGGTCCGAATGGCGATGCAGGTGTCCAGCGCGCCGTCGAACCCCGCGTAGCCGACCGCACCAGCGTACGGGCCTCGGCGAACGCCTTCGAGTTCGTCGATGATCTCCATCGCCCGCACCTTGGGCGCGCCGGAGACCGTCCCCGCAGGAAAGCACGCCGCCAGCACGTCGGTCGCCTGCCGGTCGGCTACGGCCGCACTGACCGACGAGACCAGGTGCATGACGTGGCTGAACCGCTGTACCTCGGCGAACCGGTCCACAGACACCGTGCCTACCTCGCTGACGCGCCCGAGGTCGTTGCGCCCGAGGTCGACCAGCATCAAGTGCTCCGCGCGCTCCTTGGGATCCGCCAGCAGGTCGGCCTCGTGGGCGGCGTCCTCCGCTGGCGTCTCGCCGCGGCGGCGCGTGCCTGCGATGGGAAGTACGAGGGCGCGTCGCTCTGGGCCGCGGGCCTCGACACGCGTGAGCACCTCCGGCGAGGAGCCCACGAGGGCGAACGTCGTGCCGTCGTCGAGACCGTCGACGTCGAGGTAGAAGAGGTAGGGCGAGGGGTTGACTTGCCGCAGCGCCCGGTAGAGGTTGAACCGGTCGCCCTCGAACGGCATCGCGAACCGCTGGCTGAGGACCACCTGGAAGATGTCGCCCTCGACGATGTAGTCCTTGGCCTCGCGGACGCCTGCCTCGAACACGTCCCGCTCGACGGACGACGTGGGTTCGGATGCTTTCAGGCGGACGGGCTCGCCTGGGATGCCGCCTTGCAGGAGGTCGTCCTCCAACTCGACGAGACGCTCCATCGCATCGCCGTAGGCCGCTCGGAGGTCCGTCTCGGCATCCACGAACACCGTCGCCATGAGCACCAGCTGGTGCCGCACGCGGTCGAACGCGGCGATGGTGTCATAGAAGCCCCACACAGCGTCGGGGAGGCCCAGCACGTCGGGAGGGCCGAGGGGCAGCGTTTCCAGCTGGCGCACGGCGTCGTAACCGACGTAGCCGACGGCGCCAGCGGTGAGCCGGGGCAGCCCGGGGACGACGGCCTGCTCGGTCTCTGCGAGGATCCGCCCCAGGACATCGAAGGCGTTGCCGTCCACCGGCTCGACCTCGTGGGGGGCGCCGTCGCCGGAGTAGCCGCCAGCGGGGCGATGAAGGCGGGTCCGCGACCCGCGGCCTTCGACCACGAGGTACGGGCTCTTGCCGAGGAACGAGTACCGCCCCAGGCGCTCGCCGCCCTCGACGGACTCGAAGAGGAACCCAAACTGGCCCGTCTCCCGAAGCGCCAGAAACGCCGACACAGGGGTGAGCAGGTCCGCTGAGCGACGGACGTACACCGGCACCGCCAGCCGCCGGCCGTCTGCGGGCCGTTGCTCTCGGGCGATGGTCTCGAACTCGGTGAGGGTCACGTCGTGAAGGTCGGTGAGAAGAGAGAAGGGGAGGGCGAAGAGGCGATAGAAGCGAGGACACAAAAAAACCCACTGCTCGGCTGAACAGTGGGCTCGCGAAGGGGTCTCGCGCGTGCGTCAGGCCATGAGCCGTCCGCCCACTGTCGGAGTGGGATGCCACCAGGGCCAGACGGGATGGGATGCGCTGTGCGTCATGCCGCCAAGCTACGGGCGTTCATCAGGCGGGGCAACCGGCCCTGGCAGCGAGAGCCGCTGGCGAAACGCGGGGTACCGCTGGCGCAGATCGTCGAGTGATCGGGGCGTGAGGAACGGAGCGTCCGGAAGCGACCGAAGCTGGTCGAGGTCGAGAGAGGGGAGGACGCGCTGAGGTCGTGCCGCCAGCGGGGCCGGCTCGGCGCACAGGTTGGGTATCGGCGTTGCCCCCGGTCCCTCGGGCTCGATCGTCGGCATTTCGATCGGGTTGTCCGGAACGCTGTACGGTTCAGGCATTGCCACTCCGCGGTCGCACCCCTGTCCGCCCTGCAATCCCATCACCGGTGGAATGCGACTTGTGGTCTCGGGTACGAGAGGGGCCGGACCTACTTGGGCGCTGGCGGTGGCAGTGAGCAGAACGAGACCAAGAAATGCGCGCATGGAGTCAACGGATCGGTTCATCCCCCGCTGGCGGCTCGTCGTCTGCGGTCATATCCAGTCCCAGCGCCTCCGCCAGTCGGGCGTCGTAGCTGTACGGGTCGGCGTACAAGCGGAGGGCGCCGTCGGTCTCGACCCAGGCGGTGAAGTACGTGAAGTGGCTCAGGAACGGCTCCGCCAGCTGGATGCCGCGCC